>NZ_JBMHYI010000049.1:0-71954 GCF_058498515.1 Bryocella sp. | reverse complement strand
GCGCGCTCCATGCGAACCAGGCCGATGCGGAACTGGTTCTCCATGAGCTCGCCGACCGCGCGAACGCGGCGGTTGCCAAGGTGATCGATATCGTCGACGCTGCCGATGTTCTTACGCAGCTTGAGGAGATAGCGGATGGTGCCGTAGAAGTCCTCGGGCGTGAGCGTACGGTGATCGAGCGAGGTGGCCTCGCCGTTCTCGTACAGCTTGATGTTGAACTTGAGACGGCCGACGCGCGAGAAGTCGTACTTGCGCGGATCGAAGAACATGCCTTCGAAGAGCGCGGTCGCGGTGTCGAGCGTCGGTGGGTCGCCCGGACGGAGCTTGCGGTAGATCTCGATCAACGCCTCTTCCGGCTTGCGCACGGAGTCGCGGCGGAGAGTGTTCGAGATGATGTTGCCGACCTCGTCCCGCTCGGGGAAGAAGACCTCGAAGCTGGTGACGCCGGACTGAAGGATCTTGTGCAGCTTGTCGGCGGTGAGCTCCTGGTTGGCCTCGTAGAGCAGCTCGCCGGTGGCCATATCGACCACTTCGGACGCGGTCATCGCGCCGTCGAACTCGGACGTCTCGACCTCGACGGTTGAGATGGCAGCCGCGCGGATGTGCTTGATCGCGTTGTTGCCGATCTTCTTGCCGCTGGCGACGAGCTCGTCCTTGCCGTTGGTGATGGACGCAGTCGCACGGGTGCCGACGAGGTTGGTGTGCACACCCTCGGCGGTGACGTTCCAGTGCAGCTTGGCGTCCTTCACCTGGATGGTGTCGACGGTGTAGAAGGTCTTGAGGATTTCTTCGTCGGTGCGTAGACCGAGGGCGCGCAGGAAGATGGTGCCCAGGAACTTGCGCTTGCGATCGATGCGGACGTAGAGAATGCTCTTCTGGTCGTACTCGAACTCCACCCAGCTACCGCGGTACGGAATGATCTTGCCGAGGAAGTAGGTGCGGTTGTTCGCCGTCTCGAAGAAGACGCCGGGCGAACGGTGCAGCTGCGAGACGATGACGCGCTCGGTGCCGTTGACGATGAAGGTGCCGTTGGCGCTCATCAGCGGGATATCGCCGAAGAAGACTTCCTGCTCCTTCATGTCGCGCAGGGTCTTGACGCCGGTCTCGGGATCCTTGTCGTAGATCTTGAGGCGGATGGTGACCTTGAGCGGAGCGGAGTAGGTCATGCCGCGCTCTTCGCACTCAGCCTGGTCATACTTCAGCTGCAGACCGACGGGGTCACCGCACTTGGTGCAGAAGTCGGGGGTGTTCTTGTTGTAGGTTCCGCAGAACTTGCAGAGCACGTCGCCCGGATGGAACGGGTCGGTAATCACCATGTGCCCGCAGTTGGTGCAGGCGGTACGGAGGTGATTGAGACCCTTCAGGTAGCCGCACTTGCACTCCCAGTTGCCGATGGTGTAATCGACGAACTCGAGCTCGGAGACGTTGCGGAAGTCGGTGATAGGGAAGACGGAGGTGAATACCGACTGCAGCCCATTGTCCTCGCGCTCCTGAGGCAGCTTGTCCATCTGCAGGAAACGCTCGTAGCTGCGTCGCTGGACTTCGATCAGGTTCGGGATCTTGATGCTGGTCGGGATCTTGGAGAAGTCGAGACGCTGGCGAACCGAGCGGAGGACGTTCTTTGGATCATGAGTATTGTGCCGTGACATGCTCTCTCCTGATACGTGGCTCGAGGCCTTCCGGTGATCGAGGCACCGCCCGGATCGGCGGTTGCATCGAAGAAATCGATGGAAGGGAGAAGAGGCCGGCCAGGCCCCTCTCATTGGACTGATTGCGCCGCTTTCAGCTCGGCCGCTCCTCGAAGACGGCCGCGCCCATGGCGCAGGGTGCTGCTCCCCAGCGAAGCATTCTGCGGGGTACAAACTTGGGTGTGGCTTCCGCTTTCTACACAGCGCGGAAGCTGGTACAACTTCGTTGGCGGCGGAAGTACGTGCGCCGCGCGGCGAGGTCTAGCCGGCGGTTTGAGGAGCCTCAGCGTGCGGGTACGCAGAGACGCCGAAAGCGCCCTGCGGGAACGTGTGCCCGAAGAGCGCGAAACAAGTTGATGGATGAAGTTCCGTTAGGAAACGCTGGATAGTCGCCGCCCTTTGAGACCTTGCCGAGGGGCCTCAAGTTTGCCGCTTGTCGCACGTTTCACCCTGCGGACCCGCCGCTCGAACCGCAGGATGGCCGGCTCCGTAACCTGCTTCGCAGTGCCAGGATGAGCCGGGAGATACAAGAGAAGTTCAGCGACCGCGTCGCTGGGTACTGCCTAAGTTTCTTAGACCCTAAATCTTGAAATTGGTACTGCGTATCGCTGCCGGGGATTCCAGATAGACAGCGCTGCACGCCGAGGCAACTGCAGCTTTCTCCCCATTGAAGAGGATAGCGCAGATTGCCCCGGCGTGCAAGCCGGTATCGTGGGAGCACCACGAAGATCACGGGCTCGCGCCGGCTAAAGCCGGTCGCCTACCCGTAACCCACTGCAGAGCAGTGAGTTACTTGATCTCGACAGTGGCGACGCCGTCGAACTTCTTCGCGACCGCAGCCGCGTCGTCCTTCGAGACGTTCTCCTTGAGGGGCTTGGGAGCGGCCTCAACCAGGTCCTTGGCTTCCTTCAAGCCAAGGCCGGTGACTTCGCGCACAGCCTTGATGGTGTTGATCTTGTTCGCGCCGGCATCCTTGAGGATGACGGTGAACTCGGTCTGCTCTTCGACCGCAGCCGCAGCAGCGCCGCCGCCGGCCGGAGCGGCCGCAACGGTCGCGGCCGCAGCCGAGACGCCGAGGCGCTCTTCGAGCTTCTTCACCAGCTCAGCTGCCTCAAGCAGGCTGAGCGAAACGATCTGATCTTCCAACTGCTGCAAATCCGCCATGATGTTCTCCGTATATTGCTGAATTCGTTCGTACTGCTGATGACTACCCCTGGGTGCGTTCTTTTGCTCTCAGGCTGCCGCTCGATTTCCCGGGGTTCCGGTGCGCCAGACATGCGCCCCCTGGATCTCGAACGGCGAAACTTGGCTAGGCTGCGGGGAGCTTGCTCTGCTCGACGGCCTGGTTGACGACCACAGCCAGGTTGCGGCCGGTGGCGTTGATGACCGTCGCGAGACGGGTCGCGGGAGCGTTGATGAGGAAGAGGAGCTTCGAGAAGAGCTCTTCCTTGCCCGGCATCTTCGCGAGCTGATCGACCTCGGCGGCGGTGATGACCTTACCGTCGACGATGCCCAGCTTGAAGGTGAACTCCGAGTTCTCCTTGACCCAGTCCGCCAGGGACTTGGCCAGAGCGACCGGGTCGCCCGCGGTGTACGCCACGGCGGAGACGCCCTTGAGACCCTGGAGGGCCTTCTCAACCTTGGAGCCTTCGGAGGCCTTGGCCGCCAGCTTGTTCTTGACGACGTGATACTGGCCGCCAGCCTCGCGGATCCGCTTGCGGAGCTCGAAGTCCTTCGCCGCAGTGAGACCCTTGAATGTGCCGATGATGGCCGACGTGGATGTGGACAGCTCGGCTGCGAGCTGCTTGACCTTCTCTTGCTTCTTTGCCCTGCTGATTGCCATAAAGACAGCCTCTAGCTTCTAGCTCTTAGCCACGACTAGCTCTTAGCTGCTAGCTTCTAGCTCTTAGCTCAATTTTGGCGCTCTGAGAGATCGAATCTCCATCGGAGCGCAAACCGAAAAACCTTGCGACGCACTGGCTAGAAGCTAAAAGCTAGCAGCTAGCAGCTTGCCTTCCTACGCCTTGCTCGCCTGCTCGGCGACGGCAGCCTCGAGCTCAACGCCCGGGCCCATCGTGGAGCTGAGGATGATGCGCTTGACGTACTTGCCCTTGGCGGCGGAAGGCTTGGCCTTGACGACCGCGTTGATGACCGTCATTGCGTTGTCGGCGATCTTCTCCGGGGAGAAGCTGAGCTTGCCGACGGGAACGTGGACGAGGGCAGTCTTGTCGGCGCGGAACTCGACCTTACCGGCCTTGATCTCGCGGATGGCGCCAGCGACGTCGGTGGTGACGGTGCCGGTCTTGGGGTTCGGCATGAGGCCGCGGGGGCCGAGCACCTTACCGAGACGGCCGACCGAACGCATCATGTCGGGGGTTGCGATGAGGGCGTCGAAGTCGGTCCAGGATTCCTTCTGGATCTTCTCGACCAGGTCCTCGCCGCCGACGAACTCAGCGCCGGCCGCTTCCGCTTCCTTCAGCTTGTCGCCGGAGGTGATGACCGCGACCACCTTGGACTTGCCGCCGAGGCCGTGGGGAAGAACGACGGTGCCACGGACCATCTGGTCGGCGTGGCGGGTGTCAACGCCAAGCCGGAGGGTCAGATCGACCGTCTCATCAAACTTGGCAAACTTGGCCTGCTGCAGCAGGGGAATCGCATCGCCCAGAGTGTAGGGGCGTGCTTCCACGAGCGCACGGGCCTTCGCAATATTCTTGGAAACCTTACGAGCCATCTCTCAACCTCGTCTCCCACCCCTTGTTTTCCGGATCGGCTCCCGTTTCTGGGCTCCGCCGGAAGGTCATGCGCTGGTCTGCATGGGCGTGGTTTCGACTGTGCCGGCGCAAAATGCGCAGACAACCCTTTGAGTATGGCGGAAAGTTTGGAGTTTTGCAAGCATCGGAAACGGCACCCTCGACTTCACGGCTTTGCCTTTTATTCGCCAACACTATTCTATAAGCTCACGGGGTGGAGAGTGAAACGTGGAGAATCGAACTCTTTATGGCATAGAGGACGGGCTTGCTGTCAATGAAGACGTCGGCTCGTGGTCACCCGAGAAGTATAGAATTCTGCAACTTTATGCCCACCTCTTCACAAAGGGAATGAAGGGGAAATGGAAAGGCCTAACCTTCGTAGACCTCTACTCTGGTGCTGGCCACAGTCGAATGAAGGGGAGCGACGAGATCCTGCTTGGGTCGCCGCTAATCGCATTGGCACTCGATGTGCTTTTCGACAAGTACGTTTTCGTGGAGAGCGACGCAGAGAAGATCGAAGCTCTGAAATCTAGGGTGACACGTGCTCACCCTACCGCTGCCGTCACCTACATCCATGGGGATTGCCGCGACAAGATCACTGAGGTAATTGAAGCTATCCCCACCGGGTCGCTCGTATTGTGCTTTGTTGATCCATATGACATCGCAATCGATTTCAGGATGATCGAGCAATTGGCTACAGCCAGAAAGGTCGACTTCATCTGTCTATTGGCAACGCGAACAGATGTGGGGCGCAATCCTCATAACTATCTGAAGGCGGAGAGCACCAAGATTGATGTTCTGATGGGTTCAACCGAGTGGCGAACGAATTGGGACCGCTTCAAAGAAACCCAGGCGAAGGAGCCCAATCTTGGGGATTTCATCCGAGAAGAGTTCGCACGACGAATGCAGACCCTTGGATATCAGCCAACCGCATCACATGAGATGAAGCCCATCAAGACGGACAATAATGTGACGCTCTACCACCTGTCCCTGTTCACGAAGAGCGATGTCGCGAAGAAGTATTGGCAAGAGACTAAGAACTACTCTCAGCCTCAGCGTAATTTGTTCAACCGGTAAGGAGGATTCGTGTCGCAATCCACCACAATTGAATGGACGGACGCCACGTGGAACCCGGTTCGGGGCTGCACGAAGATCAGCGCGGGTTGCAAGAATTGTTACGCAGCGCGGTTAGCTGAGCGATTCCGGGGGGTCACCGGCCACCCTTTCGAGAACGGTTTCGATCTCCGACTTGTTCGAGAAAAGCTGCTGGACCCATTGCGTTGGAAGGAATCACGCCGCATCTTTGTGAACTCGATGAGCGATTTGTTTCATGAGAGTGTTCCGGACGACTTCATCTCGGAAGTGGCGCAAGTCATGGAGGCCGCGCATTGGCACACCTTCCAGGTGCTCACAAAAAGGCCCGACCGGATGCGGCGACTGCTCCATAAAAGGCTCCGAAGCGCGTCGTTGTGCAGAAACATTTGGTGGGGCGTCAGCGTTGAGAACAAACGCCACGGCATCCCACGTATTGATATCCTCCGCGCTTCACCAGCAGCTGTTCGCTTTTTGTCAATCGAACCGTTGTTAGAGGACGTCGGGGAGCTAAATCTCGACGGCATCGCCTGGGTCATTGTTGGAGGCGAAAGCGGGCCGAACGCGCGTCCGATCGACGCAGCATGGGTGAGATCAATCCAGGCCCAATGCCAGGCAAGCAATGTCCCGTTCTTTTTCAAGCAGTGGGGCGGTACGAGGAAAAAAGAGACCGGACGTCACTTGGACGGACGGACTTTCGATGAATTGCCGAATTGGACGGCGCAAAGCTTGCCTTCAGCTCAGGAGCGAGCGAAGCTCTTCAGTCATTACACACAATCGTTAAATCAAAACCACGATCTGGTCACAATCGGGTTGTAGTCGCTGACAAGCGGAATCTCAGCGCCAGATTCTTCCCAGTTCCAGCACGAACCCGCCCACCGGACCTTCGCCGTAGGCGGCGGAGTGGCCTTCCTGCTCCTCGGCGGGACGACCGCGGCGGTGGATTTCGACTGTCTTGCGGCGGGGATCGATGAGCCAGCCCAGCTGCGCTCCGTTGGCGATCCATTCCTGCATCTTCTTCTGCAGGGGAGCGAGGCAGTCGGTCTTGGAGCGCAGCTCGATCACGAAATCCGGGCAAGGGACAGGGGCATCGTCTTCGATCGACGGCGGCGTCCAGCGTGAGGCAAGAATCCAGGCGGCATCCGGCATGCGCACCGAGCCATCCGGCAACTGGCAGCCGGTATTGGAATCAATTACGAATCCGCGGCCATCTTCCTCTGCCCAGTTGCCCAGCACGCGGTTGATATAGGAGGTGAGAAACCCGGTTCCGCCGCCGGTTGGCGTCATGACGATGAGATCTCCGTTCGGCTCCAGTTCGCAACGAAGCTCGCGATTGTCTGCGGCAAACCGCCAGAAGGCGTCCACGGACATGGGCTCTGCGGGAACGATCCGAAGCGGCGGTTCGAGTTGTTCCAGCGCGAGATTCATAGCTCGAAGTCTAATCTCTCGGACGGGGACCTAGCCCCAGATCCTTCCCAGCTCCAGCACGAACCCGCCCACCGGGCCTTCGCCGTAGACGGCGGAGTGGCCTTCCTGCTCCTCGGCAGGACGGCCGCGGCGGTAGATTTCGACGGTCTTGCGGGAGGGGTCGATGAGCCAGGCGAGCTCGGCGCCGTTGGCGATCCACATCTGCATCTTGGCCTGGAGTTCTGGGAGGCTGTCGGTTCGAGAGCGGAGTTCGATGACGAATTCGGGGCAGATGGGCGCGAAGGACTGTCGCTCGTTTTCGGTGAGGGCATTCCAACGCGGCCAGGAGATCCACGCGGAGTCGGGGCTGCGCATGGAACCGTCCGGAAGCGTGAAGCCAGCGCTTGAGTCGAAGACAGCGCCCGAGTTCGTCTCGCGCGCCCATAGAGCCAACTGAAGATTGAGCTCTGAGTTGGTGCTTCCTGTTCCACTTCCTGTGGGCGACATCACGATCAGCTCTCCATTGGAGTCGCGCTCAATACGAAGCTCGTCGTTGGCAGCGCAGAAGCGCAGCAGCTCCTCATCGCTCATTGGCTGGAGGAGCCGGAGGCGAAACGGAGTCGGAAGCTCACGGACAAGCATTTCCATGCGGGCAGTGTACGACAGGCGGTGTCTTGAAGAGCGCTGCCTCCCGGCAGCCTGCGGTGTCAGCACCACAATGGGGCGAGAGTTGGCCAAGCGACCAGCGAGCGTCGGGGTGTGACGGGAAGAAAAGATCCTCCTGCTAGATTTTGATGGGATCTCATGGTGGATTTATGACGCGCACCGATGAATCTTTCTGGCCGGAGTGACGTTTTACTCCCCATGATTCATTTTCGATGCTCTTGTGGACGAGATCAGGCGCGGCGGTTTCCGCGCAAGGGGTGGTTCGACAGATTGATGACGCGTTTTGGGTGGTACCCGTGGGAGTGCTATTTCTGCCGGGACATCTTCTACCGGCAGGCACGTCTCGACCCGGAGGCTCCGGCGGGAGGAGCTGGGTCAGGGGTGGCCCGCGTGGAGAGCAGCACGGTGCGAATCCACAAGCTGTAGGGGCCTCGCGGGCATACGGCACAGGCGAAGAAAAAACGTAGAGGCCGGCCTTGACTCCCACACGCGAAGGGCCTAGATTCGTCTTCACCGAGGGCGAAGAAATGGCGAATCACGAGATCGGAATCCTGAACGACCACGAGATCGAATCCGCAGCCGCAGTGGAGATGCCGACCTCTCCTGCGGCTCCGGCAGCCACGCTATTTCCTATCCTCGACAACCGTCCGGCTGGGCTGGCACGTCTTGCCGCCGAGGCCGCCCATGCCGATGACGGGCATCTGATCGAATTCCGAGCGATGCGCTCGAAGTCGCTCCTCAACCATTCGGTTTCGAAACGGATGGGGTGGAAGGCTTGGACCATCAACCCGTACCGCGGGTGCGAGTTCGGCTGCAAGTATTGCTATGCCCGCTATACCCATGAGTTTCTGCGGCCGGAGCCGATCACGCCGGTCGAGCCGGGTACTTATGACGCTCCGCAGCAGGACTGGGCGCTGGCGTTCGAGCGCGAGATCTACCTGAAGGAGAACGCGGCGTGGCTTCTGGAGCAGGAGCTGAAGTCCGTTTCGCCGGATGAGGAACTGGCGCTGGGCACGGCGACGGACCCCTACCAGCCGATCGAGCGGAGGGTGGGGATCACGCGGTCGATTCTGGAAGTGATGGCGCGGCAGCAGGGACGGAGGCTGGGCATCGTGACCAAGTCGAACCTGATTGTGCGCGACGTGGATCTGCTGGCCCGGATTGCGGAGCGGAATGCGCTAGTCGTACACATCACCGTGACGACCACCGATGCCGCGCTGGCGCGAAAGATGGAGCCGCGCGCGCCACGGCCGGACCTGCGGCTGGCAGCCGTGAAGACGCTGCGGGAGGCGGGCATCGTTACCGGGGTGCTGTGCTCGCCGCTGCTGCCGGGGATCAATGACAGTTTGCGGTCGCTGGAGAACGTGGCCAGCGCTGCCGCCGCAGCGGGTGCAAGCTTCCTGGGAGCCCACCCGCTGTTCTTGAAGTCGTGTTCGCGTCCTACGTATTTGAGTTTCGTTCGCGACCACTTCCCTGCCCTGCTGCCCGAGTACGAGCGGCGCTATGCGAAGAGAGACTTTGTGGAGGCGGACTATCGGCAGCGCATGGCGTTACTGGTGCGGCGGCTGTGCGCAACGCATGGACTTCACGAGCGGGCGACCGATGCGATCCTCACGCGGGACCCGGTAGGCCTGAAGGATGCGAAGACCGCGGAGGGCAAGCGGTACTTTACGCCGCGGCTGCCGGTGGATGATCCTTCGGTGCTGGGCGCTCCGGACAAGCGCGAGCCGCAGAAGGCCGCTATCGCGTATCCGGAGCCGGCGCAGGCGGCGCTGTTCGGGTGAATGGGGGGATGGAGGCAAAGTGGATCTGACTTACTCTGCTGACTCCGGCAAAAGCATGATCACGAGCAGGACGGCTTCGATGGTGAACATGCGGAAGGCGGCTTCCTGGCCGTTCCAGGTTCGCGACTGCCACATGAGGAACCACTCGGCGCCGATCTCGAGGAAGGCGATGAGCCAGAGCAGCATGCCGGCAGTAAGGGCGGCGATGGCGAGGCGCTTGGCGCGCACGAAGGCGGCTTGCGAATGGTTGCGCTCGCGGAAGAGATTGATGGCGGCAACCCAGCAGAGGGTCATGTTGAAGGCTTCATAGGCGATGATGCCGACGTAGAACGCGAGGTGGAGCGCGACCGGATGCATTGCTCGCCACATGCCGTGGTTGCCGGGGAAGGTTGAGTCCATGAGCAGCACGTGGCGCACGAAGTCATAGTTCGAGTTGAAATCGGTGATGTTATTGAAGACCACGAGGGTGAAGAAGAGGGCCATCGCGGCCATGAGGGCGGCCTTCGCCGTGCGCGCCACCTGGATCGTCTCGGTCATCTCGGCCATGGGAAAGCTCCTGTGACTGGGTCACTCGTTGTACGCGAAGGGGAGGAAGTAGGACCGCAGCGCTGCGAGGGTGGCGTTGTCATACTGCGGTGAAGGCGCCATCTGCGAGGCGGGGTTGATGCTTTTGGGATTGCGGACGTAGTCGGCGAACCACTGGGGATCGACGAGGGCGCGGCGTGCGACGACGCTCCAGGAGCGGTTGGCCTTGGCGCCGCCTTCGCCGTGACGGTCGTGGCAACGGAAACAATTCTCTCGGGCGATGAGATAGCCCTGCTGGACGCTGACGTTGTTTTGCGTAGGTCCGATGGGAAGGATGGGGCGGTAGACGTCGGCTTCGCGGCGGAGGTCGAGCCGCACGACACCCCAGGGAACCTGTGGCTCTTCCTTATGGGCGAGGACCTGATAGGTGGGGCGGAAGTCGGCGTGGGAGATCATGTACGGGCCCATCGGGACACGATCGGCGCCGATCGGCCAGTGCGCGTGGTCGAGCCCGTTGATCTTCAGCACGAGGATGGGGTGATGCGCCTGCAGATAGGCGAGCGGGTAGTGCGCGGTGTAGCTGTCGTCGCAGATGGCCGTGACGAGATGGGCATCGGGCTTTGCACCGAGCAGCGCCGGGAGTGCCTCGAGCAACACTCCCGAGATGCGGGTGGGGCCGAGGAAGTTCGAGTCATTGCGGACGGTGGCGGTGACTTGCGGAAGCTTCAAGAGGTCGGCGTAGGCGATGAAGCGCGTCAGGCCGGCGGGCACTGTTGCGAGGTCGCCACCGATCTCGAGGTCGTCTGGGTGTTGACGCGTGCGGTGGAGAGCACCCAGCAATGCCGAAGGATGCGCGGGGCGACGGGGCAGATCCTGTGCGCGTGTCAGGCACAACGCGGCTGACACCATCCATGCGAGAAGCACTGCAGGACCCCACCCGCGTTGTCTCATAGGGCCATGCTAGAGCAAGGGGCGCAATCGTCAAGGATTGACGACGAAAGATGCGTGCTACGCTAGCGTCATCATGACACCCACAGAGGTACTGGCAGGGCTTGGGCTCGCGCTTCCCGCGGCTCCAAAGCCGGGCGGCAATTACACTTCCGCACGCACGGTTGGGAACCTTGTGTTCCTCGCCGGCGTGATCTCGCAGACGCATGAAGGCATCATTACCGGTTGCGTTGGTGATGGCCGCACGGTGGACGAAGGCTATGCGGCGGCGCAGAGCTGCGCTTTGCTGCAGCTGGCGAATCTTGAGGCGCACCTTGGGTCGCTCGACCGGGTGAAGAGCATCGTGAGCGTGAATGGCTACGTGAACTCGATCGCGGGCTTTGCCGAGTCGCCGGCGGTGATCAATGGAGCGTCGGATTTGTTCGAGAAGGTGTTTGCGGGCACACCGAAGCACGTGCGCGCGGCGATTGGCGTGAGCGGGCTGCCGCGCAATGCGCTGGTGGAGCTGCAGATGTTGGTGGAGATCTAGATGGCGACGCATGAGCTATCGGCGGCACCGACGCACTCGCGCTGGAACGCGGAGCTTGCGCCGCGGCTGACGATTGCGAGCGGCGATACGGTGCACTTTGAATGCCAGGATGCGAGCGGCCTGCAGGTGCGCGATGGCATGAAGGCGGCGGATTTTGCGGGCATCGACAAGATGCGGATTCATTGCCTGACGGGGCCTGTGGCGATCGATAAAGCGATGCCCGGTGATGTGCTGCAGGTCGACGTGTTGGATGTTGCGCACAAGGGTTATGGGTGGACGAGCGTCATCCCGGGCATGGGATTTCTGAAGGAGCGCTTCAGTGAGGGGTTCCTTTTTCACTGGAAGCTTGAGGGCGATGTGTCGCGGTCGCTGGCTCCGGCGGTTGTGCCGCTGCGGCCGTTCTGCGGGATCATGGGCGTCGCTCCGGCGGAGAAGGGCGAGTTTCGCACGCGGGCTCCAGGAGTGTTTGGCGGGAACATGGATGTGCGCGAGCTGAGCTCGGGGGCGACGTTATATCTGCCGGTGCAGCAGCCAGGTGCACTGTTCAGCTGCGGCGATGCGCATGCGGCGCAGGGTGATGGCGAGGTGTGCATCAACGGGATTGAGTGCCCTGCGGATGTGACGCTGCGGTTCACGCTGCATAGGGACAAGGCGCTGGCCCATCCTCTCACCGGCCCGATGCTGGAGGCTCCTGCGGCTGGCGATCCTGGGCCGGCTTGGGTTGTTGTCGAGAGCCACACGGATGCGTTGACGGCGGCGCGTGGCGCGACGAGCCGGATGGTGGATCTGCTGGTGGCGGAGTGGAGATTTACGCCGGTGCATGCCTACCTGCTGTGCAGCGTGGCGATGAAGCTCCAGCTAAGCCAGGTGGTGAATGAGCCGATGATTACTGTTGCCGCGGTGATGGCGAAGAGCGTGCTGCCGGAGCGGAAGTTGTTTGCTACTTCGTAGACAGAGAGAAGCTTGATCGAGTTTGGGGCTTTGAGTTACGAGCTGCCAGATTCCAGATGCCAGTTCTTCGTGGGGTGCGCATGGTGGTGAATGATCCGGAAATCGCCGCGGAGCTCGCGGCGTTGTATCCGCGCTATGAAGAGGCGTTGGTTACGAACGACGTCCCGACTCTGACTGCAATGTTCTGGGCTTCGCCGTATGCGATCCGGCTGGGTGCGGGCGAGAACCTTTATGGCGAGGCGGAGATCGAGGCGTTTCGGCAGAGCCGGCCGGCGGTGGGGCTGGCGCGACGGCAGGTGAGGCTAGAGATCCGGACGTTTGGCAGGGACTTTGGGTCGATCACGCTGGAGTTCGAGCGGGACACGCCGGGTGGCGTGGTGCGCGGACGGCAGAGCCAGGTGTGGGTGCGGCTGGATGAGGGCTGGAGGATCGTGCAGGCGCATGTGTCGATGCTGAAGAGCTAGTGAATAGTGGATAGCGAAGAAATGCTGGCCAAGCCTTGTCAGGTTGTGACAGTGACGATAAGAGCTTCCACTGGCGCGGCTTCGTAGAGGGTGCGGAGCTCTTCGGCGCTGGCATAGGTAGTTCCGGGCACGAAGCGGGCGGGCAGGCGGAATGTCATCGTCGGATCAATGAACGGGTACGGGCTGAGGCGGAAGGTGCGTTCGCCGATGTGCTGGACCTTGATTTCGCTGGTGCCGTCGGTGGTCTTGAGTGGATGCAGCAAGGTCGCATCGCCGGCGAAGTCAACGCAGCTGAGGAGCGAGAGGTTGTCGCAGGCCTGGAGCAGGCGGAAGTTTTCGAGGAGCGCGTGGTCGGTGAGGTACTCGGGGGCGACCTTATAGGAGCCGAGGAGCTGATCGCGGAGCCGCTGTTGCAGCTCGAGCTGCTCGTCGAGGAAGGCATCGAGCACTGGCAGCAGTTCGGGTTTGATGGTGGAACGGTCGGCGTGCTCGCCTAACAGGTTGCGGGTGTGCATGGAGATGAGGATCGCGGCGTAGGGGTCGCGAGTGGCCATGAGCTGCACGGCGCTGCGGCGGACGTTGAGATAGGCTTCGAGGTCGATCTCTTCGAAGGCGGAGTACTTCCCTACCAGCTCGGCGGAGAAGGCTGAGGGCTTGCCTTCGCGCGTGATGGGGGTGGTGGCATCGCGTGCGGCCCAGCCGTCGTCGTGGGACCAGATCGCGTTGAGCACGTGCTCGCGGGGCTCAGGCTTGAGGAAGCGAGCGTTGCCCCAGGCGCGCGCGAATTCGCCAGCGAGGTGAGCGTGGTCGGGATGGGTGATGAGGTACCAGCCGTTGTCTGTAGCGAGGCGAAGCATCGATTGTGCCTTGGATCCTTTGCACAGGACTTCGTTGTCCGTTGTACGTTCTACGTTGTCAGGCTTCGAGTCGGCTCTGAGCCGCGGACTCGTGCCACTTGTGGAGCATGAGCCACTCCAGGAAGGTTGCGGTGAAGAAGAAGATGAAGCCAAGGATGGTGGAGGCGATGACGAGGGCGAAGAGCAGGTCGGTCTGCATCTGGTTCATCGCGTAAAGGATGGAGTAGCCGAGGCCTCCCTGGCCTACGCGTGAGGAGCCGGCGAAGAGTTCGCCCGTGATGGCTCCGATGACGGCGAGCCCCGAGGAGATGCGGACACCGACGAAGAGGTATGGCAGCGAGTGTGGGAGGCGGAGCTTCGCGAGCACCTGCGCGGGCGAGGCGTTGTGCATGAGGAAGAGCGCGACGAGATCGTCGTTGACGCTGATGAGGCCTTGCGTGGTGTTGGCGATGATGGACGCGACGCAGAAGATGAAGGCGACGAGCGTGACCGCGGCCTGGCCAGGGCCGACCCACATGATGATGAGCGGCGTGACGGCCATGATGGGGACGGTCTGCAGGAGCACGGTGTAGGGAAAGAGCAGGCGGCGGATCCAGATGGAGCGCGCGAAGATGAGTGCGATGAGCACGCCGATGATGACGCTGGAGACGATGCCGAGGACGGCTTCTTCGGTGGTGATGAGGAGCGCGCTGAAGATGCCATCGAGATGTTGCGCGAAGGCCTTCGCGACCATCCATGGCGTGGGCAGCATGTAGGCCGGGACGCTGAAGGCGAGGATGGTGAGGCGCCATGCGAGCAGCATCGCGAGGAGTACGAGCACCGAGCTGAAGGAGAAGAGGAGCCGTTGGCGTTGCGTCGGAGTCATCGAATTCATGCGCGATGGGTCTCCCGGAGCAGGCGCGAGGCGCGGTTGACGAGAGCGTCGAAGGCTTCGGATTCGCGTGTGGCTGCGGTGCGTGGGTAGGGGAGATCGACGGCAAGCTCGTGCGCGATGCGGCCGGGGTTGGGCGCGAGGATGATGACGCGCGAGGAGAGGAAGATGGCTTCGGCGACGGAGTGGGTGACGAAGAGGACGGTCCAGTCCTGCTCGGCGCGGAGGCGGAGGAGCTCTTCGTTCATGCGGTCGCGAGTGATCTCGTCGAGCGCGGCGAAGGGCTCGTCCATGAGCAGGACGCGGGGGCGTGTGGCGAGTGCACGGGCGATCGATACGCGCATCTTCATGCCTCCGGAGAGCTGGCGGGGATAGTGCTGCGCGACGTGCGACAGGTCCACGAGCTGGAGAAGTGACTGCGTGGTTTGCGCGGTCTCGTCGCGGGGACGGCCTTCGAGTTCGAGCGCGAGGGCGACGTTTTTCTCCACGGTGCGCCAGGGGAGCAGCGTGGCGTCCTGAAAGACGAAGGAGACCATGGGGCGCGCGTTGATGGGGGTCATGCCATTGACGGCGATCTCTCCCGAGGTGAGGGGCGAGAGGCCGGCGACGAGCTTGAGCAGCGTGGATTTGCCACAGCCGGAGGGGCCGAGGAGGGTGACGAACTCGCCGCGGTCGATGGTGAGCGAGATGGAATCGAGGACGGGTGCGGCGTCAGGTTTGTTGTCGGAACCGAAGCGCTTCGTGACGTTGGTGAGGAGGAGTTCGGGGACACTCATGCGGCGACCTCCCATTTGCTTGGGAGTTCAATGGCGGCTTCGGCAGAGAGGATGGGCAGGCGCAGTGAGGACGGATGTTCGGGATCGTGGATGAGGATGTGGGTGCAGCGCTGCGAGTTGAAGACGGTCATCTCGGATGGCTTGGTGCTGTTGGAGGGATTGCGGTCGTAGAGCGGGAAGGCGCAGCCGGCGATCTCGAGGCGGATGCGGTCTCCTTCCGCGAAGACGAAGGAGGTGGGTTCGAGGGTGAAGGTCCAGCGCTGTGGGACGTCGGCGAGGCTTGCGTCACCGAACAGAAACGTCGAGCGCGCTATGCCGATGCAGACGAATTCGGCGCGGCCTGAGGGCTTGACGCAGACGAGCTTGGCGACGACGTCGGCGTGGGGGGATGAGGTCTGGACATAGAGCGAGACGCTGGGGCGACCAAAGACGTGCAGTGAAGCGTCGAGGGGATCGGCGGTGTAGACGAGGAGGTTGTTCGATTGCTCCATCGCGGACTGGTCGAAGACGCCGCTCATGGATTGCGGACCGCCGGGAGCGAAGACGGGGACCTCCGGGTCGTAGACGAAGACGTCGGGAGGGCCGGAGGGATCGTCGGCGAGGATGCCGTCGCCTTTGCGGGATTCGGCGCGGCCTCCGCTCGCTAGATGAAGAGTGAGGGCGTTGGAACTTGTGATGTCGTCGGCGTCCATCCACTTGTTTGCACCCATGGCGAAGTGCTTGACGCGGGGTTCTGCAGCGAAGGTGTTGGCGTCCTTGAGCCAGTGATCGAACCAGCGGAGGAGGAGATCGTCGGTGTCGACGAGCGCGGCGGCCCCGAGACTGGCTTCGCCGACGCGATCTCCCCAGGGGATGTGGGCCCAGGGACCGGCTAGTAGGTACTGGTTGTCGCGGGCGTGCTGCGTGGCGGCTTGATCGCGGAGGAGTTCGAAGCCGGCGATAGCGCCTTCGAGGTAGGTGTCGCACCAGCCGGAGATGTGGAAGGCGGGGATATTGATCTTCTCGGCTCGAGTGCTTACATCCATCGTGGACCAGAACTCGCCGGGGGCGTCGTGCGCGAACCAGTCGCGGACGTAGGAGGGCAGCGCGGGGTCGGTAATCGCTGGATGATCCGCGTAGGGGAGATGCGAGGCCTGGGCACGGACGTTGGCCCAGGCGGCTTCGAGCTTGGCGCTGGCTTCGGTGAGGTTGAGGCGGCGGGCGTCTTCCTTGAGCATCTGCAGGCCCCAGCCCAGCGATGATGCGAGGCGCAGGGCTCCGTGGTGGTAAAACCAGCCGTGATAGAGATCGCAGGCCGTCATCGCAGGGGCGATGCACTGGAGGCCTTCGGGCTGCTCGGCGGCTGCCAGCAGCTGCGTTGCTCCCTGGTAGCTGAAGCCGTACATGCCGATGCGGCCATTGCACTCGGGGCGCGTGCGCAGCCAGGCGATGGTCTCTGCGCCGTCGCGGCCCTCGTGGCGGAAGGGATAGAAGTGGCCTTCGCTGCCGCCGCGGCCGCGGACGTCCTGGATGACGACGTTGTAGCCGTGGCGGGCGAACCAAATGGGGTGCGCGTAGACGACGGTGGAGGCGATGTCGCGGCCGTAGGGCTGGCGCATGAGGAGCGTGGGGTGCGGGCCGGGGCCGTGCTGTTTCTGGCTTGGGTAGTAGTGATCGGAGACGAGGGTTGTGCCGTCGGAGAGCTGGAACGCGACGGAGCGTTCGAGGGTCACGCCGCTACCGCAGTCGACTCGCACGGCGCTCATTCGCCCTTGCCTTCGTAGTGGTAGATGGCGGTGAGAGCCTTGGCTACTTGTGTGGCGGCGGAGGCGAGCCAGAGCTCTCCGTTCTCGGGCGTGGAGGGTGTGGGGTCGCCGAGGACGCCGGTGTCGGAGATGTCGCGGGTGAGCCAGGCGAAGTTGGCCGCGCCGCGTTCGGGCTGCAGGAGCTCGTCATCCTCGAGCTTCGCGATGTAGCGGGCGGTGTAGGCGGAGGTATCGACGAGGTCCGGCGTGGCGGCCAATAGCCATGCGGTCTCGAGCTCGCCGGCGTGGAAGCCGTACTTGGCTTCCTGCGGGTTGAGGCCTTCGAACTTGGCTCCTGCTGAGCCGAAGATGGTGAAGGTGCGCAGGTTGAATTCGGCGCGGAGATCGCGGGCCATCACGTCGACGAGGGAGCTGTTGCCGCCGTGGGTGTTGAAGAGGACGAGCTTGCGGAAGCCGGCGGCGGCGATGCTCGCGCCGAGGTCGTGGAGCACGGCCATGAAGGTGGAGGCCGAGACGGAGAGCGTTCCGGGGAAGCCGATGTGCTCGTTGCTCTTGCCGTAGCAGATGGGTGGCAGAGCGAAGACGCTCATCTCGGCGGGGAGTTGCTCGAGCGCGCGGCCGAGCATGACGTTGTTGATGAGGGTGTCCGTAGCGAGCGGAAGATGCGGGCCGTGCTGTTCGATGGCGGCGGTGCCGAGCACGAGCACGGTGGATTCGCGCGGGAGGGCGTCGACCTGCTTCCAGTTGAGGTAAGCGAAGTTGCGGGCGTCGGGGATCCAGGTGCTAACGGTGTTCATGCGAGGTTCCTTGCGAGGCGGCATTCAGTTTGTCGATTCGGGCGGTGCCATCGCTACCTTGTAAATCGCTAACAGCAGGTCCTTCACTGCGTTCAGGATGACAAATTCTCTATGACCGCATCGCGGCGGACGAAGGTGACCATCTTTCCGGGGTTCATGAGGCCGTGGGGGTCGTAGCGGTACTTGGCCTGGAGCTGGACGTTGTCTTCGCGATAGCGGCCTCCGCCTTCGACGTGATTGACATGCGGATTGGCGACGAAGACCCCGTTGGCGCGGCAGGTTTCGATCATGTCGTTGAGACGGGCTTCGTCGGTGAAACGGACGACTGGGATGGCGACGGGGAAGATGTTGCCGGTTCCGTTTTTCATCCACTCGATGTGGAGGAGGAAGTCGTCGCCGAACTTTGCCTTGAGTGTGGCGAACTGCTCGCGGGAGCGCTCGCGGTCGAAGCCGCACTGGAGGTAGGTGTAGGCGGGGTCGGACTTCATGGCCCAGAGGGTGGTGTGGTTCCAGGTGTAGTCGGAAAGGAGCGGCGTGGAGCGGAGACCGAGGTAAGGCTCGGCGAAGGTGATCTCGCCGCCGGCTTCGCGTGCGGCCTGGACGAAGAGCTCGCGCTGGGCTTCGGCGATGAGGACGAAGATCTGGGCCTGGCCTTCGCGGATGAGGGTCTTGATGGGCGAGAAGAAGGATGGGATGGGCCACTCGAAGACGGTGATGAGGCGCTTGATCCAGGAGGGATCGAGGGCGAGGGTCTCCGAGAAGTCGAAGGCCTGCGCGAAGGTGGGGAAGGTGATGGCGACCTGGGCCCACTCGACGCATGGAGTGAGCTGGAACCAGATTTTCGTGATGACGCCGTTGGTGCCCCAGGCGTGGAGGATGTCGTGCACGGCTTCGCCTTCGTGCAGGAGGACGCGGGGCTCGGCTTCCATGGTGATGACTTCGAGCGCACGGACGGTGTTGAAGTCGCGCAATCCTCCGTGGGCGATGGAGCCGATGCCTCCTGAGCCTCCACCGAGGAAGCCGCCGAGCGAGGCTTTGGCGATGGTGGAGGGATAGCAGCGGAGCTCCCAGCCTTGTTTGCGGGCTTCGGTCTCGAGTACGCCGAGCTTGACGCCGGGTTCGCAGACTGCGATGCCGTCGCTATCGATGGACTCGATGGCCTGCATGAGCTGGAGGTCGAGCACGACCCCGCCTTGGAGCGGCACGGCCTGGCCGTAGTTGCCGGTGCCAGCGCCGCGGAGGGTGACGGGGACATCCTGCGCGAAGCACCAGCGCAGGACTGCGATGATCTCAGCGTTGCTGATGGGTTGGACGACGATGTCGGCGTGCTTGCCATCGAGCTGTGGGCGCAGGATGGGCGAGTACCAGTAGAAGTCGCGGGAGAGGCGCTCGACGACCTGGGGCTGCGTGAGGATGCGTGCGGGGTCGCCGAGTAAAGGAGACAGGTGTGCGGCGAGGTCGGACATCGAGAGCTCCAAGCGATTCAGCTACGTGGAATGCGGGTGCGGTCGAGGGTCGGGTCGTCGGGCTGGTTCTGGGTCAGGCTTTGCGGGTACGCCAGCTGCGAAAGGCCTTCAGCATGTTGGGGTGTGAGAAGAGTGTAAGGCAAAGCTGGTCTTCGCAGGGGCCATCGACTCTGCAGCGCCAGTCGGCGCGTTGTTCTACTTCGGAGGCGGGGATGTGGATCTGGCGGACGAACTTTGCGGCCTCGGTGATGGTGAGGCCGTAGACGACGCGATCGAGCTGGGCCCACATGGCGTTGGCCATGCACATGGGGCAGGGCTCGCAGGTGGTGTAGAGGGTGTAGCCGGCGAGCGAGAAGGCGCCCAGCTTGCGGCAGCCGAGACCGACGGCGCGGAGCTCGGCGTGGAGGCTGGGGTCCTTGGATTTGGCGACGTTGTTGAGGGCGCGGACGAGGCGCTCGCCGGTTTTGGTGTTGACGATTTCGGCGGCGAAGGCGACGGGCGCGGGGGTGTCGAGGGTGCGGGAGGCGAACGTGACGAGGCCACGCATGCGCTCGGAGTCGAACGCGGCCTGGGCCTCGGGGCTGAGCCGGCGGGACCGAATGGCGGTTTTTTGGGGTGCCATATGCGAACGTAGCACGAGAGTCAGGGGCGCCGCATCGAACGCTGGACGGGATGTCACAGCATGCCGATAGAATCACCCCCATGGTCTTGAAACCCAGTCCCATCACCGCGTTGCAGGCGGCCCTTCTTGAACGACGGGTAACGCCCTTCGGTGCGCTGCGCGATTGTCTGGCCCTGGCGGACAGCAATGCGGGACAGAATGTGTACCTGGCACGGAACGAGGTGTGGTCCCAGATTGAGGCGGAGAGGCTGGATCCGGACAGGATTGCGAGGCAGCCGTTGTGGGGCGTGCCGGTGTCGCTGAAGGACTGCTTCGATCTCGCGGGGTTTACGACGTCGTGCGGATCGAAGTTCTATGAGCAGCTCCACGGGATTGCGGCGAAGGACTCCGAGGTGGCTCGGCGGCTGCGGGCCGCGGGCGCAGTGATTACGGGCAAGACGCACCTGCACATGCTGGCTTATGGCATTACGGGAGAGAACCGCGACTACGGGGATTGCCTGCAGCCGCGAGATGCTGCGCTGCTGACGGGGGGATCGTCGAGTGGATCGGCGGCGAGTGTGCAGGAGGGCTCGGCGCTGGCGGCGATTGGGACGGATACGGGTGGATCGATCCGGGTTCCGGCGGCGTTGTGCGGGATTTCAGGCTATCGGTCGTCGGCGAAGTTCAGCGAGGACCTTTGGAAGGGCGGAGCGCACCTGGCGGAGACGTTCGACACCATCGGCTGGCTGTATCGCGACCTGCGCGATGGCCCGGTGCTCGGGGATGCGCTGTTCGGGTATGGGATGGCGGATGCGCCGAAGATTGAGGGGCTGCGGATTGGGTATCCGCATGCGCACTTCCTGCGCGATACGGAGCCGCCGATCTTCCGGCTGCAGCGGATCACGGTAGGCAAACTGGCGCAGCTGGGCGCGGTGGTGGAGGAGTTCGATGCGTCGTTCTGGGAGCCGGCGATGGAGATCTTCGCGCCGATCCAGGCGCATGAGGCGGCGGTGCATCATCACGGGAACTTCAGCCAGTTCGAAGCTCCGATTGCGGAACGGCTGACGTGGGGAGCTTCGATCACGGATGACGAGATGGCGTCGTTGCGGGTGAGGCTGAATGTCTTCCGGCAGGAGATGCGCGAGCTGATGGAGCGCTTCGACTATGTGGTGCTGCCGGCGAGCCCGGTCTCGGCGCTGCGCGCGGGGGAAGACCTGAGCGCCGTGCGGGGGCAGATCCTGCGCTACACGGTGCCGATGAGCATGGCGGGTATGCCGGTGGTGACGATGCCGGGAGCGGTTGGCGGCCTGCAGGTTGTGGGGCGCATTGGCGAGGATGCCAAGCTGCTGGCGCTGACTGCGAAGCTGGGAGAGATGGCGTTGGCCGAGAGCAATGCTACGCTGCAACCATGACGCTGACGGCGAAGGTGACCGTGCTTCTCTCTTGTGCGATTGTGTTTGTCTTGATGCTGGTCTGCGGCTGCCAGCGTGAGCGGCATGATGGCCTGGTGGTGGTGAAGCTGCAGGCGGACTGGTATCCGCAGCCGGAGCATGGCGGGTTCTACACGGCGCTGAACAAGGGCTACTACAAGGCTGAGGGGCTGGACGTCGAGATTATTCCGAGCAGCCCGTATGCGAGCGGCGAGGCGATGGTGGCGCGGGGGATCTCGCAGTTTGGGATGAACTCGTCGGACCATGTGATTGAGGCGATTGCGAATGCGAATGAGCCGCTGATCGCGGTGGGCGCGACGATGCAGCATGATCCGCAGGGCATCATGGTCCACGCGGAGTCACCGGTGCATACGTGGACGGATCTTGATGGGCGGACGATTGCGGTCAGGCCGGGGTCGACGTGGTGGGAGTTCATCGTGAAGAAATTCCACCTGGAGCATGTACACGAGATACCGGCGACTTACAGCGTCGCTACGTTCCTGCATGATCCGAATTACATTCAGCAGGGGTTTGTTACGTCGGAGCCGTACTTTGCGGAGCGTGAGGGGGCGCATACGCGGATGCTGCTGAACAGCGAGGCGGGGTTCGATCCGTATCGCGTGTTCTTCACATCGCGGCAGTATGCGGCGGATCATCCGGACATTGTGGCGAAGTTTACGCGGGCGTCGATCCACGGGTGGAAGGACTACATGAACGATCCGAAGGAGACCAATGCCCTGCTGCTGAAGCTGAACCCCGCGCTGAATGCGGACTGGGAGCAGTTCAGCTGGCGGAAGCTGAAGGAAGGTAACTTCGTGACGGGCGATGCGGCGAAGGGCGAGGCGGTGGGGCAGTTCGACCCGGCGCGATGGCAGCAGATGTATGACCAGTTGCTGGCGCTGCATGTGATCAAGAAGACTATGGATGTGAAGAGCGCGTATACGACGGAGTTCAATCGGTAGTGAGGATGGAGCGGTGGTGACGCTGCGGGATCGGAAATGAGAAGCGCGCTTCTCGGGATCAATCAGACCGATTCGACTCGCGCGGCAGTACAATTTATGCTAGACGGTGTAGCGCATCCCGTAGAAAAGCGAGGATTCCATGGCTAAGAACGAACTGTTTATCGAAAGACGCGAGCAGGGAGATTATGCGGTGAGAAAACCAGGCTCGGAAAGAGCCAGTGCAGTGCTTCCGACCCAGGCTCAGGCGATTGAGCGAGCTCGTGAGATGAACCCCGATTCAGCCGTTCTAGTGGAGCGCGTCCGAGACACTAATGTTGGCGGTAGGGACAAGTGGAGGAAAGTCTAGGAACCAGAGGCGTCACCGGGGCGCTCCAAAGAGCCTCCATAACGCTCGCATCGGTCCCATTCCAGTTTTCGGTTTTTGCATAGTCGTGCCCGATGCCTAACTGCTTGGGTAGCTGTTTTTAATCCAAGCAGCAGCCTTGTCAATCTCTGGGAATAGCGTGCTTTCATTGATGCCAATATTATCGAGCGCCTCTCGAATGGAGCTTTTCACATCTTGCGGGACATTGAATGAGGTTTCTTCGATCTGGTAGGGAAAGAACATCGTCTTAGGCGGCTCAAAGCCGTAAAGGATGAAAGCGCCGGACTGCGCAAGGATTCTTCGGTTGCTCATTTTAGGGTGGACGTAATACCGCACAAATAAATCTGCGGGATTCATGATCGGCCGGAAGTATGATTTTTCGGCCCGGATGAATTGAAGAAGTCGATCTACAACGTCGTCTTGGTTGAAAAGTTCAATGGTGCGAGCTTCTGAAAGATCCTCGGTTAGCGCCTCTTTCAATTCCAGAATCTTGCCCTTCTCCTCTGCGGTCATATTGGCCAAGTTGGCAATGCAACTTACAGAATCGCTGTCATAATACTTCTCAATTTCCGGCGGAATCGCGAATGCAGTCACCGAGCCGTCGCTTGGTTTGCTATCGACAGGGCCTGGATCGGTTGCGAAGAAAAGCGCCACCATTGCATTTCGCGAAACATCCAGCAATCGAGTGGGCAGTCCAAAATGCTGCATCCGGACGAGCTTATCAAACATGGTTTCGTCCGATGCAAACTCATGAGGCTGAACTGAGATCAGCTTCCGAATTGCCCTTTTCTCATCTTTGAGAAGCTTTTTGAAGTCAGGACGAAATATCCCTGCTACGTTTTGCCAAGAGGAATTCCGCTGGCCTCGATAACATTTCAGTTGGGTAGAGCCCGAGAAGTATCGATCAAACTCTTCTATGAAGTCAGTTAGAGATCTAAGCGGGACAGATGTTTTCGTGCGTTTCTTAGACATGCGACACCTGCCAATTCGTCATAAAAAGAGTGGTGCGAAGCTGTCTGGGGCTGCTTGATGATAGATCGCAAGGACAGGGTCCGCAATGGACGAACGGGTCGCCCGCAACATTGGCGCAGACGCCGTTTGCGAGCCGGGCACCACAGAAGTACCGGGATGTCGGCTTATGGAAGTGAAGAAGCTACGGTCTTCCGATACGAATGACTTGAACTGGTTCCGTTGCGGCGACGTCGTAATGCAATGTGCCCACCGGTAGCACGACAGCGTGGCCCGGTTTGAGCTGGATCGGATTCGGGGAGCCGATGTTGAGTGTTGCTCCGTCGCCGAGGGCAACCACAATTTGGAGACCGGTGAAGCTGCCGAGCTGAACGCTAGCAGTGGCTTCGAGATCGAAGCGATCGACGAAGAAATACTGCTCGTCGATGATCCTCGTGAAGCCGTCCATGGCGACGGGCGGGACGAGGCCGGCGCGGGTGTTGTTCTTGGTCGCGGCGAGGCCTTCTTCGATGTGGAGTTCGCGAGGGCGGCCGTAGTCGAAGAGGCGGTAGGTGGTGTCGGAGTACTGCTGGGTCTCGAGGACGATGACTCCGGGCATGACGGCGTGGACGGTTCCGGCGTCGACGAAGACCATGTCGCCGGCCTGGACGGGGACCTGGTTGAGGTACTGCTCCATGGTTCCCTGCTGGATGGCGGTGCGGATGTCGTCGGTGGACATGGGCGTGGTGAGGCCGACGGCGACGGTGGCTCCGGGGTTGGCGGAGAGGATGTACCAGCACTCGGTTTTGCCGTTGGGCATGCCGAGGGCCTGGGCGCGGGCGTCGTCGGGATGGACCTGGACGCTCAGCTTTTCCTTCGGGAAGAGGACCTTGATGAGCAGCGGGAACTCGCCCTGGACGCCGCGGGCGAGCTCGGCGGGATGCTCGGCGAGCAGCTCGTCTAACGTGCGGCCCCGATGCGGGCCGGCCTCGACGGTGCAGTCAGTTGAGGTGAGCCAGGCTTCGCCGATGGCGCCGCCGGTAGCGGGCGGGAACCAGGGGCCGAGGTCGTGGGCTCCCCAGACGCGGGCGATGAAGATGGGCGCGAGGGGGATGGGGCCGAGACTGGTGGCGGACGAGGCGGCGGGCGTCGAGGACGAAGGCGTGGGATGGGTGCTGGGCATAGTGAGCTTGCCGCGGCTCGTGATGCGCCGGGATTTCAGGCTACTACGCTCCTGCCTGCTGTAGAGGAGCGAGGTGTGAGGTTGACGAGGCTGTATCGACAAATTCGAAATTCGGCGAGCCCTGTTGGGGAAAATCCCTGCAAGATGTGTCATCCCGAGCGAAGCGCCGCGAAGTCGAGGGACCTGCTGTTTGCATGTGCTGGCAAATGAAGCAGGTTTCTCCACTACGCGGGACGATGAAACTGTCCCGCTTCGGTCGAAATGACACATCTTAGGTGGGGCTGAATGTTGATACGACCTGGAGGCGAAGGTGCCACCTGGCAAGAATTTTGTGTCCCTTGCGCGCCTGTTCGCGTCTTGTCCGACATGCCCTGAGTCCGCGCAAACAAGCGATGGTCTAGCGTGGGCCAGGGGCTTGAGCTCCGAAAGGACAAAACACGGGCGGCCCGAAGAAGGTAGTCTGGAGTGGAAAATCTGCATGGTTGGGCGCGTGCCGGATGCGCTGCCCGAGGAGTCCGCTTGGCCGTACCGCTAAAGAACGTTAGTGCCCCTGGCTATCACGACGACATTGTGCGCACCGACACGCGCGCGATGAGCGTCGCTACCGCCCTCTTTTTCATGGTGGGATTTCTCACCTGCCTGAACGACATCATCATTCCGCACCTGAAGTCGATCTTCGAGCTGAACTATGCCGAGGCGATGACGGTGCAGTTCGCGTTCTTCACGTCGTACTTTGTGTTCAGTTATCCGGGCGGCATGCTGGTGGACCGGCTGGGCTACAAGAAGACGATGGTGGTGGGGCTGCTGGTGATGGCGACGGGCGCGGCGGGATTTATCCCAGCGGCGCACCTGGCGCTGTTCCCTGTCTTCCTGAGCGCGCTGATTGTGCTGGCGGCGGGCATGACGGTGGTGCAGGTGGCGGTGAACCCGTACGTGACGGTGATTGGGCCGGCGGCGACGGCCTCGAGCCGTTTGAACCTCGCGCAGGCGTTCAACTCGGTGGGCACATTCATTGCGCCGTTCTTCGGATCGCAGCTGATCCTGGCGACCGCTCCGCCGATGGCGTCGGTGGCGACGCTGCATACGATGAGCGATGTGGCGCGGCAGGCGTATCGCGCGGCGCAGGCGTCTACCGTGCAGTTTCCGTACATCGGGATTGCGCTGACGCTGGTGCTGCTGGCGCTGGCGCTGGCTGCGATCAAGCTGAAGACCACCACGGGCGTGAGCCAGTACACGCAGGACTTCCGACCGGGTGCGTTCTCCGAGGCGCTGTCGCGGCCGGATACGATCTGGCGGCATCCTTGGCTGCTGTTCGCGGCGCTGGGGATCTTCACCTACGTGGGTGCGGAGGTTTCGATCGGCAGCCTGCTAGTGAACTACATGGGCCTGCCGGATGTGGCGGGGCTGAAGGAGTCGATCGCGGCGAACTTCCTGATGTGCTACTGGGGTGGCGCGATGCTGGGCCGGTTCGTGGGCTCGGCGATCCTGCAGAAGATCAAGACGGGTATGGTGCTTGGGCCGGGAGCGATCCTTGCGGGCATCCTGGTGCTGATCAGCATGAACACTCACTTTACGTCGGGGATTATTGCGAGCTACCCGATGCACTTCCTGCACTACCACTGGACGATGGTGGTGCCGCACTCGGTGCCAATGTGGACGCTGCTGGCGGTGGGATTCTGCAACTCGATCATGTTCCCGTCGATCTTCACGCTGGGCATCCAGGACCTGGGGCCTCTGACGAGCAAGGGCTCGAGCCTGCTGATCGCGGCGATCCTGGGCGGCGCGATCATGCCGGAGATTCAGGGGCGCATCGCCGATCACATCGGGCTGCATCCTAGCTTCTTCATGCCGGTGATCTGCTATGTGTACATCGCGTGCTATGGGATTGCGTCGATTGGGCGCGCGCCGGCGCACGATGGGCTGGTTTCGGTGGAGACTGCGTAGGGGTCGAGCTGGAGTTGCAATAGGGAGGGCATGGCTGAGGCCATGCCCTTCGCCTTTCCAGCAGCAGGTTTCTCAACTCCGCAGGATGATGAAACTATCCTGCTCCGGTCGAAATGACACATCATCCAGGATTCGTATTGACGATGCGGCTAGGGCGTCTTGATCAGCGAGAGGGAGACGAAACCCTGGGTTCCGGTGATGATGGCGAGGTTGACGACCTGGGGCTGGCCTGGGACTTGGAGCGGGGTGATCTGGACGTTGCCGTTGGCGTCGGCGGCGGCGGTGGCGGTGGACTTGGCGAGCAGGGGCGCGGCGGGGCAGATGGCCGCGCCGATGCAGGGGCCTTCCCAGGCGTTGACCTGCTGATTGAGGGTGACCGAGGCTCCGGGGAGGGCGTGGCCGGAGCCGTCGGTGATGTTGATGGTGACCGGAGCGAGGGTCGAGGTTTGGGAGACGCTCTGGCCTGCGCCGGAGGCGATGGCGGGCGTCCAAAGAGAGCTGTCGACTGCGATGGCAGTCCAGGTGGCGCAGATGAGGTTCCAGGCGCAGCTTTGGAGGGTGTAGATGCCGGTTGGGGCCGAGGTCACGCTGACCGTGGCGGAGGCGTTGCCGTTGGCATCCGCGGTGGTGCTCGCTGAGGCGAGGCGCATGCCGGCGGAGGGCGTCCAGGCCATGGGAGCCGAGAGGCCAGGGCCGCTGTTCAGTGTAGCGGCGGAGGTGAGGGTCCACCTGGCAGAGGAGCCTGCGGCGAAGTAAGCCGTGGGCTGGGCGAGGGTGAGGGCGAGGGTGGGCGTGGTGTCGGCCACCGTCAGCGAGACGCTGTTGCCTCCGCTGAGCTCGGTGGCAGTGACGGTGACGCTGCCGACGGCGAGGCCGAAGAGGGTGGTGGCGGCATGGCCGTTGCTGTCGGTGGTGTAGGTGCAGGTGGTGGTGCCGCAGCCGAGCTGCGCGGAGCCCTGCGTGACGGTGAAGGTAACGGTCGCGCCGATGGCCGGCGCGGAACCACCGGAGGTGAGCGTCTGCACGGTGAAGGGCGTGGAGGCGACGGCGGTGTAGATCGCGGAGGGCGCGCTGACGGTCTGGATGAGGTCGGGTGCGTTGTTGTACCTGAGCGAGGAGAGGACCGTGGCGGAGCCGCCGGTGCCAGCGTCGTAGACTTCGACGTCTACGGGTGTGCCCTGCGTGGCGCCGCTGGCGGCGAGGGTGGGCGCGATGGCCTGGATCTGGGTCGCGGAGGTGCTGGTGACGGTGGCGATGACGCCGTTAACGAGCACGCGATTGCCGTTGACGAAGCCGGTTCCGGTGAGGGTGAGCAGGCCTCCGCCGATACCGACGACGTTGGGCGAGACGGAGTCGGCGTAGAGGATGCGGGCCTGGTAGCGGAAGTCGGGACGGCCGCCGCCGAACTGGTCTTCAACGACGAAGCGGTAGCTGGCGGTGGATGCGGCGGAGGACATCCTGACCTGCGTGACGCCGGGGGCCATGGCGTTCATGGCGAAGGGTGCGGAGGCGACTGTGGGGAGACTGCCGTCGACGGGGTCGGAGGTGTTCCAGACGCCGAGCACAGGCTGGGCCTTGTAGAGGGTGGCGGTTCCGAGTTCGTCGAGAGCCTTGGTTTCGAGGGTCCAGGTGCGGCCAGGCTGCACAGTGACGCTGAACCAGGATTGATGGCCAACGCCGCAGAGCTGGCCTAGCCACAGGCCGCTGGGATCAAAGGAGGCGGGAGCGCTCTCGGAGCCGTCGGCACCCGGAGCGCAGGTGGTGATGGTGCTGGCCTGGGGAATGTTGAAGAGGTAGCCCTGATCGGGCCACTCGGAGTAGCCAACGACGGTTGCGGAGGGGCCGGAGAGCGTGGGGACGGGACGCTGGGAATTTCCGAGCGAGTAGCTGCCGGTGTAGAGCGGATTGACGGATTCGGTGGTGAGGAAGAGGTCGGTGCCGGTGTTGATGGGGGCGCGGCCAATGACGTAATACCCTTCGCGGTAGTTATCGTTGAGGCCCGAGTTGAGCGTGGTGTCCTCGACGCCAGTGACGCGATTGCCTTCATTGGCCTGGAAGGTGAAGCCGGAGATGCCGGAAGCGGCTTGAGAGGACTCGACGCCATTGGCGCCGGCGAACCAGCGCTTCACGGTGACGTTGACGTAATCCATGCCGGCGCCGGAAGGAAAGTAAACCATGCCACTCATGAGGTCGCTTCCATCGAGGCCTGCGATCTTGCCGGTAGCGCTATCGGTGGTGCTCTGCTGGTAGAGCAGGAACAGAGAGGAGATGTCGTCGACTCGCAGCACGAAGGGGTTCTGCATGCATTGGTAGCTATAGGGGCCGCAGATGATGTCGATGGGGTGCATGACCGGCCAGAAGGATAGATCGGAGGCCGTGGGAGCAGGGCTGCCGGTGAAGACGTTGTCGTTGAGCTGCGACCAGGCCAGGCCCAGCACTCTTCCAAAGGCCCGCATGACCTGGTACTGCATCTGGGTGAGCTGTTGGGGTGTGGAACCGACGCAATGGCCGTTGAGGATCAGGACCGCGTGGAGGATCTGGCCGGTCGGGCTGAAGCTGTCGACGGTGCTGGTGACGCCGTTCTGCCGGCAAGAGGACGATCCGCTGGCTCCGGCTCCGAGGAGCTGGTCGGTGACGCTGCCATCGGTGTCGTACACGACGGCGATGGGGATGGTGAGGTAGTTGGAGGCGCTCGCGTCGGCGGGAAAGACCATCTGCGTGCCGTTGAAGTAGGCGTTGCCGCTGGAGACGTGCTCGGCGAGGGTGCCAGCCTGCGCGAGGGTGAGGCTGGAGTAGGGCACGTTCCAGACTGCGGCAGCGGCGGCGACGAGGGAGTCAGCCTGGGCGTGGGTCACGTTGGAGGCGAGGTTGCCGGGATCCGTGGCGTAGGTGAGGTTCGGGGTATAGAAGGCCATCAGGTTGCCGGGGCCGATGCCGCTGAAGGTGGTCCCGGTGATGAAGCGGGGACCGCCTGCATACAGCGCGGGGGCGAGCGCGAGGGCGGCGAGCAGGAGCGTGGCGAGGCGATGGCGGCTGGCTCGGAACTGCCTGACGCCGAGGGCGTTAGCGGGGAGCATTGGTAACCGGGACGCGGGGAGCAAGCACGCTGAAGGGCTGAGGTTGGGGCTGTTGGGGTTTGGGGATGGAAGGGACGAGGCGGTGTCTGCTGATAGGTGCGCCGGTGGTGGGGTCGGTGGAGACGATGGTGGGGATGGCTTCGACTGGCAGCGGACGGCGGACGGGCTCGGTCCAGGTGGGATCGTGCCAGCGCTGGACGACGGTGGCGGCATCGGTGAGGAGGATCGCGCTGGTGGTGCTGTCGGGGAGCGGGTCGCCAACGTTGCGGAGGAGTCGGGTGTCGAGCCGGCGAACGTCAAGGAGGGGCGTGTTCTCCGCGCCCTGCGGGATGACGGGGACCATGCCCTCGGCGCCGTCGACGGGCGAGCTGAAGCCCGAGCTGGCGGGAGTGTGCAGGAAGACCATGGCGCGCTGGCCGGGGTAGTAGCGCTGCTCGCCGTGGGGCCAGAGGCCGGCCCACTCACGAAGGATGTAAGGGTTGGGAGCGTCGCCGAGGAGGTTCTGGTCGACGCGGAAGTGCACCAGGACGACGTCTCCGGTGCGCTCGATCTGGGTAACCTGGCCGACGAAGGCGACACCGGCTCGGGAAGCCAGGTTGCGCAGTGCTACGCCGAGTGTGGTGTCAGGCGTCGGGACTTGCGCCTGTGCCGCGGGAAGCAGTAACAGGCGTAGTCCCATCACCAGAAGGAGGACGACTCGAGCTCGGGGGGATTGTCTTTGCAACATCTCTTCACAGCGCTCCCACGAACTACTTCGTCGCGGGACAGCTATGGGAGAAGGGGATTCTCAGGTTGGGACACAGATGAAATGCGGAGGCAGGCCAAAAGGGGAAGCCGGACTCGTGCGGAAGACGCTAGATCTCGGGGTAGAAGTCGAAGAAAGCGTCGACGGAGGTTTTGAGCTGGGATTCGATGCTCTCGCGGCTGCCTTCGAGGACGTGCATTGTGACCTGGGCTTCGTTGCCGTTCTTCAGCTTGACCTGCGCGGCTTCGACGGCTTCGAGCTCGTCGGCCGGCAACAGACGCATTCCATATACAAGGACCAGATTTGCCATGGTTCGATGCTACTCTCCCGAAATCAATACGCTTATGGATCAAGATGATCCGCAGCGGGCCGACGATGCGCGTCGCATCGTTTCCGGCCCGGCTACAATCGAATACGTTATGTCTGAAACGTACGAAGTGCGCGACACAGTCATCCTTGGCTCCGGCTGTGCCGGGCTTACCGCCGCGATCTACGCGGCCCGCGCGAACCTGAAGCCGCTCGTCCTGGAAGGCCATGAGCCGGGCGGGCAGCTTTCGATCACCACGCTGGTGGAGAACTTTCCGGGCTGGCCGGACGGTGTGCAGGGTCCGGAGCTGATCGAGAACATGAAGAAGCAGGCGACGCGCTTTGGCGCGGAGCTGCGGATGGCTCACCTGAGCTCGGCCGACCTGACGCGCTCGCCGTTCGAGCTGCGCATCGGCAAGGAGATCGTGCTGACGCGGTCGCTGATCATCGCTTCGGGAGCTTCGGCGCGGTGGCTGGGCTTGCCCAGCGAGCAGGCGCTGATTGGCTTCGGCGTGAGCTCTTGCGCGACATGCGATGGATTTTTCGCGAGCGGCAAAGAGATTGCGGTGATCGGCGGCGGAGACTCGGCGATGGAAGAGGCTCTGTTTCTAACGCGCTTTGCCACCAAGGTGACGATCATCAATCGCAGCGAGAACTTCCGGGCTTCGCGGATCATGCTGGAGCGCGCGATCGCGCACCCGCAGATCGAGTTCCTGCACAACACGCTGGTGGAAGAGGTTGTGGGCGTGGAGGAGAAGGAAGTGAAGGCGCTGAAGCTGATCAACCGCAAGACGGGCGAGCGGTCGGAGCTGCCGGTGAGCTTCATGTTCCTGGGGATCGGGCACGAGCCCAATGCGACGATGTTTACCGGGCAGATCGACCTGGACGCGGACGGCTACGTGAAGACCGAGCACAACGTGTTCGTGACGCGGCAGGGCGTGCAGATGCACGGTGTGTATGCCTGCGGCGATGTGCAGGACCGGCGCTATCGCCAGGCGATTACGGCTGCAGGCACGGGCTGTATGGCGGCGCTCGAGGTAGAGAAGTATCTGGAAGAGGTTGGGCGATAAGCGTTGCGGCACCGGACAGCGTGAAAACTCAGGAGGCCCATGGAAGTCCATGGGCCTCCTGGTTTTAGCGCGGAAGTGCGAGGCGCGGGCGGCGAGAGTCCCATCGCAGCCAGAGCAAAATCCTGCCGCAACCTGGGGGGACGAGCGCCGTCTAATCCTCTAACGACAGATCCGAACCATCGTCATAGGGACCGTGCCGCATTCCGGCCCCAGGAAGTTTTTTCTCTTGCTGCATTCATTCCGTACTCTTTGCATCGCACTCACGGCGCTGACCTCGTGGTCTCTTGCGCGCGCAAGCGTGACCGACACACCTGGAAGTCTCCCAAACGCACCTTCTTCGGCCCTGTATCCCGCAGCGGACGACTCCTATGCGTTGTCGTATGGGATGGCTCCCGACAGCGGTCTTCCGGCCGTCCCCGAGAGCCCGTTCGCGAGCTCTTCAGACTCAGACTCCGACCAAGACCAGATGCCCGCCCAACCCACTACGCCTCAGGCCCATCTCGACGACCATGAACATTGTGTCGCCGATCCGGGCGTAGAGGTAGACAGGAACTGCAAGCCGATCCCACTGGAGCGCTCCCAACCGCACCGTATTCTGGGCTTCATGCCGAACTTCCGCACGGTGTCGGCGGGAGCGGTGGTGCATCCTCCGGGCTGGGGCTACAACTTCCAGGTCGCCACGCGCCAGGCGTTCGACTATTCTTCGTTCCTCTTCCTCGGGTTGACCTCGATTACGGCGGAGGGTATGAACTCTCATCCGGCACTGGGCAAGGGCGCGGACGGGTTCTACGCGTACACGTGGCGCGGCTTCCTGGACAAGACGGATGGCACGTATCTTTCAGCTTGGTTCCTGCCGAGCCTGCTGCATGAGGACACGCGCTATTACCCGCTGGGTGCGGGGCATCCGATCTTTGTGCGCGCGCTGTACGTGATCAGCCGCCAGGGTGTGGCGCGGACGTATTCGGGCCGCAACACGCCGAACATTGCGGGCCTGGGCGGCAAGGTGCTGACGCAGATCATCTCGCGCGAATACTACCCGTCGAGCGCGACCAGCTTCAGCGTGCTGGCAACGAAGTTCGGATACTCCGCAATGCGCGACGTGGCGTTTTCGAGCATCCGCGAGTTCTATCCGGACATTGCGGCGCATTACATTCGCAAGCATCGCGAGAAGACGGCCGCGATGGCAGCGCGCGACGCGCAGGCGGCGGGCGTTTCTTCCTCCACACCGAAGCCGTAAAGACGACAGGCGCAAGTGCAAGAGCAAGAGAGGCGGCTTCGGCCGCCTCTTCTGCGTTTCCGGGGTAGTTGCCCTACACTATGTCGCATGACTCCGCGCACGTTTTCTCCTGCACTCCTGCTGGCTCTCATGCTGCCTGCTGTCGCGCTTTCCTGCGTGGCACAGCGCGGCGGCGCCAGTGCCCCTCCAGCTGCCGCTCCTGCCGGCGCGGCCAAGGCCGAACCCATGGCCAATCCCCTGCCTGCGGACAAGAGCGTGCCGCAGACGATCACAGTCAATGGCAAGACGATCCACTACACGGCGACCGTCGGCACGATCGCAGTGAAGAATGCTGAGGGTAAAGCGACGGGCGAGGTGGTGGTCACGTCGTACATCGTCGATGGACCCAACCGGCCGGTGATGTTCGCGTTCAACGGCGGACCAGGAGCGTCGTCGGTGTATCTGAACATGGGAGCGTTCGGACCGAAGCGGATTCACTTTGCGAACGAGGGCGACTCCGCCTCGGATCCGGCTGTGCTCCAGGACAATCCTGCAACATGGCTGGACTTTACGGACCTGGTGTTCATCGATCCCATCGGGACGGGATTCTCGAAGTCGCTGGTGGACGAGGCGGAGAGCAAGAAGCTCTTTTACGGCGCGCAGCAGGACGTCGAGTACCTCTCGCTGATCATCTACAAGTGGCTGGTGAAGAACGACCGCATGCTGGCGAAGAAGTATCTTGCGGGCGAGAGCTATGGCGGCTATCGCGGGCCTAGGATCGCGCACTATCTGCAGTCGCAGATTGGGGTGGGAGTGAACGGTGTGGTGCTGGTGAGTCCGGCGCTGCGGCCACCTGCCGGGGATGCGACGATCTCTCCGGTGAACTGGATGGTGACGCTGCCGGCGATCACCGCGGCCAACCTGGAGCGCAAGGGCCAGCTGACCGATGCGGCGATGCAGGATGTCATCAAGTACACCCAGGGGCCGTATCTCGAGGCGCTGGTGCATGGGCCGGCGAACAAGGCTGAGACGGATGCGATGATCCAGCACGTGACGGAGATGACGGGGCTCGATCCGCTGTATGTGCGCTACTCGGGCGGCCGGCTGGAGACGGGTGCTTACCTGCGCGAGGTGCATCGCGAGCAGGGAGCGATTGGATCGGTGTACGACTCCAACGTGACGTTGCCGGATCCGTTTCCTTATTCGTCGGAGGGTCAAGGTGGCGATCCGATCCTGGAGAGCATCATTGCTCCAACGACTTCGGCCGCGGTGGACTTCATCACGCACACCGTGGGCTGGCGGACCGATGATCGCTACAACGCGCTCAGCTACGAGGTGAACCGGCTGTGGCAGCGCGACACCAACGGCAATCGCGGCGAGGCTGCGGCTGATCTGCGCGAGGCGCTGGCTGCTGATCCGAAGCTCAAGGTGCTGATCGTGCACGGATGGAACGACCTCTCGTGCCCGTTCATGGGCTCGGTGCTGGTGGCGAACCAGCTTCCGGCGACGCTGGGCAAGCAGCTTGAGGTCAAGGAGTTTCCCGGCGGGCACATGTTCTACACGCGGAGTGCGAACGGAGCGGGGCTGCACTCGGCGGTGGAGGCGATGGTGGCTGCGCACTGAGTTATCACGAAGCGGATGCGCCTGCAGATCCGATGAGGTCTGCAGGCGTTTCTGTTTGCTGGCAAGGGTGGTCAAATCGGCTTGACGAAACCATAACCATACGGTTATGGTTGGCGAGTGAAGTCAACAGCGACCAATCACCTGTTCCGCGCCCTCGCGGATCCAACACGAAGGTCCATCTTCGAGGAACTGACGCGACAGGGCGAGCAGACCGTTCATGCGCTCACACAGTATGCGGGAGTGTCGCAGCCGGCGGTGTCCAAGCATTTGCTGGTGTTGAAGCGGGCAAAGCTGGTGCGGCATCGGCGCGAGGGACGCGAGACGCACTATCGTGTGCAGCCGGATGCACTTACGCCGATGGTCGACTGGCTGCGGCTGTACAGCGCGTTCTGGCAGGAAAGGTTCGACCGACTTGAATCACTATTGGAAAGGATGGAGCCATGAGTAACACCGCAGAGACTACGCAGACAGTCGTCATCGAGAGGACGTTTCCGCATGCGTCAGAGAAGGTTTGGCGCGCTCTTACGGAAAGCCCCCTCCTCGCGCAGTGGCTGATGAACAACGACTTTGAACCTGTGGTGGAGCGAAGGTTTCAGTTTCGCGCCGAGCCGGTGCCGCAGTGGGATGGAGTGATCGACTGTACCGTGCTGGTTGTTGAGCCACTGAAGCAGCTTTCGTACAGTTGGGGCTCGATGGGGCTTGAGTCCGTTGTGCTGTTCACGCTGACTCCAACGGAGGGTGGCACGCATCTCCGCATGGAGCACTCGGGCTTCCGTGCCGATCAGCAGGCAGCCTTCAAGGGAGCGACATATGGCTGGCAGAGGTTCTTCGGCAGGCTGGAAGAGGTGCTCGCTCGAGATTTAGGATAAGTGCCGAGATTGGGATGCTGTCGCCTGCAGATCTGATGAAGGTCTGCAGGCGCTTTCTTTGCTGGCCGTGGTCGACATGCTTTGGTCTCGGCGAGGAAACATGCGACCGCCGCATCGGCTACTTTGCATCGAATTCGATCCGCGATTGCTTTACGTGCTGCCAGTTCTCTTTCACCCAGTCCACCAGCCCCCACATGGGTCGAAGCAGGCTTCTGCCCAAAGGCGTGAGTTCGTACTCCACTCGTAGAGGCACCTCGGGGAATAACTCTCTGGTGAGTAATCCGTCTCTCTCCAGCGTTCGCAGGGTGAGGGTCAGCATCCTTTGCGAGATACCGGGGATCGCTCTTTCAAGCTCGGAAAACCGAGCACGCTCGCCGGGCAGCTGCGCTAACGAGAGGATCAAGAAGATACTCCATTTGTCCCCAACTTTGGTCAGCAGCTCGCGGACGGCGGCTGGGTCTTCATGACCGCAGACTGAAGCCGAATCCAGGGGATTTTTGGTGCTCTTCTTCATGCTTACCTCCATGTGCGTTGCGTAGTTGAAAGTGCCCTATTGTTGAGAATAAGCCTCCAAAATAGAATCAACGCACAAAAGGTAAGCAGCAAAGGGAGGTGCACTGTGAAGCAAATTTTGATCATCGAATCGAGCCCTCGCGGAGCCGAGTCGGCGAGCCGCAAACTGACAGAAGCGCTGCGAGAGCGGCTTGAGGCGCGATACCCAGAGGCCACGATTGTTGAGCGTGATCTTGCGACGGACAAGCTTCCCCACCTGGATGGACCAACCCTGAAAGCAATTTCCACGAAGGATCCGGCGGAGGCGGAATCGCTGAAGCAAGCGGCGTATCTTTCCGACACGCTCGTTGAGGAGTTGATGACCTCGGACCTTGTGGTGATTGCATCGCCCATGTGGAACTTCGGAATCCCATCATCCCTGAAGGCGTGGATTGATTATGTGGTACGCGCCGGCAGGACCTTCAACTATGCAGGTGCGGGGGTAGAGGGGCTGGCGAAGGGCAAGAGGGCGATCCTGGTGCTCGCATCCGGTGGCGTCTTCAGCGAGGGACCCTGGAAGGCGTGGGATACCGTTGAGCCATATCTCCGCCGGATCCTGGGCTTCATCGGAATCGACGACGTTCAAACTGTAAGGGCAGAGGGCATGAACATTCCGCAGCTTGCCAACCATGCTGTACCCAATGGTGAAAGGGCCATTGAAGCACTCGCAATCTGAAGTATCAGAAGGAGAGAACCATGCTTAGTTTCATGATTTTGACTGTCAGCGATATCGAACGTTCGCTGGCGTTCTATGAGGCAGCCCTGGCGCCTCTTGATATCAAATACTTCCTACCGTACAAGGGACAAGACGGCCATCCTGACCTGTGGGGATTTGGCGATGGGAAGCAGGCATTCTTCTGGCTGCAGCAAGGAAAGCCTGAACCGGCTGCGATTCACTGGGGTTTCAAGGCTGAGAGCAATGCGAAGGTCGATGAGTTTTATAAGGCGGCGATCGCCGCTGGCGCGAAGGACAATATCTCGCCGCGGGCTCGGCTCGAATACTATGCGGGATACTATGCCGCTGATGTGTTCGATCCGGACGGGTACTCGTTCGAGGTCGTCCATAAGAGCTGAGGCCAGGCTCGGCGGTGGGTAACAGTCACACAGCCTGGATTAATCCAAAGAGATACTCTTCTCGTACGTGAGACATGAGACAACAACGGCGGCCCGAAGGCCGCCGTCGTTGTTGTCGAGTGATGACGCTGCTGTTTAGTGGATGTCGAACTGCTCCGGGTGGAGGCTGGGATCGCTCTTGACGAGGATGGTCTTGCGGGAGAGGTCTTCCATCTCCTGCAGCCACTTGCCGCCGGTGGCCTTGAGCTGCTTGACGACGTCGGGATGGACGCGGAGCATGATGTCGGCCTTTTCGATGTGGCGATACATCTTGCGGAGCTCGATGTAGATCTCGTTGCAGACCGTGATCGGCGCCTTGGTCATGCCGGTGCCGGCGCAGATGGTGCAGGTGGTCGAGAGGGTACGCTCGAGCGACTGCTTGACGCGCTTGCGGGTGATCGCGACGAGGCCGAAATCATTGAACTGGAGAACCTTCGACGGAGCGCGATCGGACTTGAGCTCTTCCTCGAGCGCAGCCATCACCTTGTTGCGGTTCTTGCGCTCGTCCATGTCGATGAAGTCGATGATGATGATGCCGCCGAGGTCGCGGAGACGAATCTGGCGGACGATCTCGGGGATCGCGTCGAGGTTCGTCTTGACGATGGTGTCTTCGAGGCGGGCGGTCTTGCCGACGTACTTGCCGGTGTTGATGTCGATCGCGACGAGGGCTTCCGTCTGGTTGATGACGATGGAGCCGCCGGACTTGAGCCATACCTTCGAACGCAGCGCCTTGTTGATCTCCTCGGTGATGCCGAACTGCTCGAACAGCGGCGTCTCCTTGGTGTAGAGCTTGACGCGGCGGAGCAGGGCGGGCTGGAAGCGCTGCAGGAAGCGGAGCACGCGCTCGTACTCCTGTTCGGTATCTACCCAGATGGCGGAGAAGTTGTCGGTGACCTGGTCGCGCAGGATGCGCTCGACGAGGTTGAGGTCGTGATAGATGAGTGCGGGCGACTTCGAGGTATCGCTGCGACCCTTGATGTCCTTCCAGAGGTTCAGGAGGAAGCGAAGGTCGGAGCGGAGTTCCTCTTCGGTGGCGCCGGAGGCTGCCGTGCGGACGATGAAGCCGCCGGAGGCGTCGCCCTTCTCGCTGAGGAGGATCTCCTTGAGTCGGCGGCGCTCGCTGTCGGACTCGATCTTGCGCGAGACGCCGACGTGATTGACCGTGGGCATGAAAACCAGGAAGCGGCCGGGAAGAGCGATGTGCGAGGTGATGCGCGCACCCTTCTTGGCGATGGGCTCCTTGGCGATCTGGACGAGCACTTCCTGGCCGGGCTTCAGCAGGTCGCTGATAGCGGGAAGGTCCGTGGCTTGGACGGAGTGACGACGGCGATTGCCGCCTCCGCCACCGTTGTTGCTGCCACCGCCACTGGACTCGCGGCCACCACGGTTGTTGTTGCGTCCGCCGCCGCGACGGAAGCGCTTATCGCGGCCACCGCCTTCGCGGCGGGGAGCGGACTCGGAGTCGGCTGAAGTGGCTTCGGCGTCGCCGGACTCGCTGGATTCCTCACTGCCTTCGGAGGCCTCATCGAGGCCTTCGAAGTTGGAGCTTACGGCGTACTCGTCTTCCTCGGTCTCGCTGACATCGCTGCCGGAGAACTCGTCTCCGTGGGCATGAGCGGCGGCGTAGGCATCGTCGTTGGCGATCTCTTCTTCGTCGATGTCGAAGTCGTCGTCGTCCTCATCGTCTTCGTCGTCGAGGGCGGGATCTTCGGGACGGGTGATCTGGTCGATGGCCATCTCGCGGATCATGACGCCAAGGTCGGCGGCGTTCTCGAGGGTCTCCTCTTCCATGTCATCGTCCGCAGCGCTGGCGCGGAGGGGAAGGTAGTCGATGTCCTCGTCGTCGAGAAGCTCTTCCTCAAGCTCGCCGTCACCGGGCGCGAACTCGTGGGAAGCGGACTGGGCTTCCGTCTCCGCTGCGGGCACGACAACCGGGGCCTCGACCTCGTTGAGGTGGACGGCCTGGACGGCGCGCTCATGCTCGATGGGCGCGGCGGGGTGCTCGATGCCGGCGGCAGTGGCATCGGTCTCGGGGGTCTCCGAGATGAGGTCGCCGGTGGGCTGGAGGGTAGTGAAGGCATGTTCAGGAGCTGCGGGCGCTGGAGCTTCTTGGGCCGGAGCCGCGGCGACCTCGGCCGTCTCGGCTACTTCCTCTTCGTGGGTCTCTTCCGTGGGGATGAACTGGCGGAACTCACGCGGGCCGGTGGGGTCGACGCGGAACGAGGCGGCGGCATTGTCTCCGGGCTCGTACTCGTGGGTGGTCTCCTCGAGTTCGTGAGTTTCTTCGAGCTCTTGGGTCTCTTCGATCTCGAGAACCTGCTCGTGGACCTCAGCGGCGGCTTCGAGAGCGATGGGGGTGACCTCAGAGGTCTCGGCCTCAACCGGGGCGAGGTCGGTGACGGGCTCGATGACCGGATCGACGATGTCGATCTGCTCTTCGACTTCGAGACGGACTTCGGTGGCCTCGACGAGGTATTCGGGCGCGTTGTCGCCAAGCGGGAGCACGGTCTCTTCGGCCTCATGCTGCGAGGTGACGGCGGGCTGCACGGCCTCGGACGGGTCAATCGGGCGCTCGCGGCGGCCACGACGGCCATCGCGCTCGCGGCGGCGGTCGGTGCCCTCGCGGTGCGGACGATCCTCGGTCGCAGGCTCAGAGGTCTGTGGGCGCGTGGGTGCGGGAGCAGCGTCGCTGCGGCTACGGCGCGAAAGGGTCTCGCCAGGGAGGACGAAGCCGCCATCCCAGCCTGCGGCGCTTAGATCGATCTCGCTGGAGGGACGGGCGCGAACGGGAGACATCGGCGCTGCGGGAGCGGAGGTCTGCGCGGCGGCGTCGCCACCACGGTACTTGGAGAGGGACTCGCCGGGAAGGATGAAGGGCTCGGCGGCGGGACCGGAGTCGAAGCTGGCTTGCTCCGAGCTGCGGTCCTCGCGGGGACGATCTTCGCGAGGGCCACGCGGGCGGTCGTCGCGGCGGGGACGCTCTTCACGGCTGCCGCTGCGAGCTTCGGGAGCGCGGTTGTCGCCGCGATCGCGACGGCCACGGCGGTCGCGGCCGTCACGGTGCGGTCGGCCGTCGGCGGCGGGTTCGAGCTCAGCGGCGGCATCAAGGTCTTCGACGGGCTCGGAGGAGAACTCGGGAGCGATGTCGTCGGCGTCGTCGAACTGGCCGGACTCGCCACGGGGTGCGGCTGCGGCCTGTTCGCCGTTGGGCTGCTCGGCGCCTGCCTGCTCGGGACGCCCGGTACGGCCACGACGGCGGCCACGACGGCCACGCCAGCGGCGGCCACCTTCGGCACCCTCGGCATCGCCGGAGTCGGCGCCTGCCTCGGCGGGAGCGGTCTCCGGGAGATCGATGTCGTCCTGTTCGTCGCGGGGAGCTTCGGTGCGGGCTTCTTCGCCGCCCCTGGGCCGCTCGCGGTCACCGCCAGCAGCGGCCTGCTCGGGCTTGGGGCCACGGCGTGCGCCACGGTCGCGGTCACGTCCTCCACCGCCACGACGGCCACCGCCGCCCTGGCTGTCTCCACTGCCGGCTTCGAAGTCGGCGGTGTCGGCGGCCTCTTCCATGAAGTCGGTGATGTAGAGGAAGGCGTCGCGCTCCAGGCCGATGTCGACGAAAGCCGACTGCATGCCTGGGAGAACGCGGGTCACGCGCCCGTTGTAAATGGATCCAGCGAGCGTGTACTCGTTCTCGCGCTCGTAGTAGATCTCGGTGAGCTCGTCTTTTTCGACGATCGCTAGCCGCGTCTCATGCGGCGTACTGGAGATGTAAATTTCCTTCGACATCGTTCTGCTTTCTGCCGATGCGCAGTGCGCAGCGGCGGGCAGACGAGGCGAAGATCAACTCTTCAGGGAGCGTGGTATCAGCTCCGCGAAGCAGGCTCCCCGACGAGGGACAGGAGCAGAGAGGAGGACGCTGGAGCTGAGCTTGCGGGCACAGCAGGGGATGCACCGCGCGAAGAAACTCGCGAAGCGCACCTCCTTGAAGCTTTTCCGGGGAGACGGTGTCCTGGGAAAGACGATTCCAGTGTTCTGCCATGGGTTGCGGATCCACTACGTACATCCGCAATCCATCGGGCGCAAACGGAGTTTGTGACCAGCACTTCCTCGCATTGAGGGGTGGCCGTTAACCGTCCGTTTACGTTCATTCTCGAAACCTGTCCGACCGTCGAGTGATCTCGCGCCTGGCCGGCCCTTTTTGGATGAAAATCTTGGGTTCCCAGCCGGCGGGAAAGTTGGTCGCGTCCGCGGCTGAGCGTGCCTGTCCGGCCCGGAGGGGCGAGACAGCTTGCCTTTAGTATGCACCAAACTGGCGGCGCTGTGCGCGGGGTCACCGACCTAGTTCACAAAACGGCGCATCCGGACGTTCATTACGATCCCCAGGGAGAGGAAGGTGAAGATCACCGACGAGCCGCCATAGCTAAGCAGCGGCAGGGGGATTCCGGTGACGGGCATCAGCCCGAGGCACATGCCGACGTTGACGGCGACCTGGAAGAGCATGATGGCCATGACCCCCATGGTGATGAGGGTTCCGGGCGCGTCGGAGGCCATCTGGGCGTTCTGGACGAGGCGGACGAGGATCATGAAATAGAGCAGCAGGATGACGACCGCGCCGAGGAAGCCATGCTCCTCGCAGAAGGCGGCGAAGATGAAGTCCGTGTAGGGGATGGGTAGGAAATCACCCTGGGTTTGCGAGCCTTTGTTGGCGCCCGTGCCCCACAGGCCACCGGAGCCGACGGCGATGAGCGACTGGCGGATCTGGTAGCCGGAGCCCTTGGGGTCGTTATCCGGGTTGACGAAGGCGGTGAGGCGGGCCTTCTGGTAGGGCTTGAGGACCTTGCCGCTCTTCCAGGCGATGCCGACGACGAGCAGGAAGCTCAGGATGAGAATGGAGGCCTGCTTGATGCGAATTCCGCCGAGGAAGAGGCCGATCAGCAGCACGGGAGAGTAGGTGAGGCAGGTGCCGAGGTCGGGCTCCTTGAGGACGAGGAGCATCGGCACGCCAACAAAGGCGAAGCACTTGCCGATGTCGCGCCAGCCCATGTCGTGGGCTTCGGACGCTCGCTCCCACAGGAAACGGGCCATGGCGAGGATGAGCACGAGCTTGACCCATTCCGAGGGCTGGAAGTGCGCTCCGCCGCCGAGGTTGATCCAGCGCCGGGCGCCGAGCACCTTCTGCCCGATGTGCGGGACCAAGACGCCGACCAGCGCGGCAAGGGAGAGGCCATAGGCCCAGTACGCGATGTCCAGGAGCTTGTGATAATCCAGTAGCGAGATGCCGAACATGGCCACAGTGCCCACGACGAGGAAGATGATCTGCTTCCTGTCGAAGCCGTGGAACTTGGTCATTGCGGTGGCGGACCGGATCTCGAAGACACTGATGACACACAGCGTCAGGACGAAGCCGAGGAGAGTCCAGTCGAAGTCACGGAAGCGGGAGCGAAGCATGTCAGGTGGCGATCGAGAAGCGCGAGTTGGGACCGTCGTAGGTGAAGACCATGCCCTTGAGCAGGTCGCGACCGATCAACATGATGATAGGGGCTCCGCGTTCGGAGGGTCTGAGGATATGCCCACCAAGCACGGTGTCGAGGGGGAGCGGGTCGGGCGAAAGCTGCGGAAAGACGACACTGGCGTTGTAGCGATCAAGCGCGGATACTCCATGCGCTGTCTGGATCAGCTCGCTGTCCACCGCGGGAATTTCCAAGCTCACAAAGACGGAAGGATCCACCGCTGACACGGCAGCGCCGGTATCTATCTGCGCCAACCCACGTGCCACCGGAAAGGGGGGCAGCGAGGCCGCCCTGAGATAGCGCACCATCGCCAGAGGCGCCGTGATCTCGACTTCGATCAGCGGACCATCGAGATAGAGTTCGTCGAAATCGCCGGGCCCAACGCATGAGAACTCAACGCTGGACACGAATCAGCCCCAAGTGGAGGTTTCTCAAATCGATCACTGGCTGGTGGACGCGAACCGTGCGCATGAGGCACTGCACGAACCCGTACTTCTCCAACAGAACCACGTAGGCCTCATCCACGCTATCGAATGCGCCGAGGAAGTCGCGATCCTTGATGACCGCAATCTTCCCTTCGCTGCTCTTCAGCAGCTCCGGAAGCAGCTCGTTGTAGCGCGCGATCTCGGTCTCGAGGGCCATGAGTGGATGATACCTTTACCTTCCACCTGGGCGTGGGAGACCGCGCTGAGGCTCGAGGGCGGCGGTGTTGGCGGTGGCGGGGTTCGGGGCGGGTGTTTTGGGCTTCTCGGCAGGCGCCTGATCGGCGGGCGTGGCCGGCGTCGGATTGTCCGCCAGCTTCATCAGGTTGCCGGAGCGGGTGCGCTGCTTGGTGACGTAGGCGTTGATGACCTGGGCGGCCAGCTTCGCCGAGTTGTTGCCCCAGTTGCCGTGCTCCCAGAGGACGGCAACGACGATGTCGGGGTTGCGGCGCGGGGTCATGCCGACGAACCAGGCGTTGGGGATGGTGCTGTGGCCCTTGCTGGTTTTTGAGAGGGCGTCGTGGCTCATGACCTGCGCGGTGCCGGTCTTGCCGGCGAAGTCGACACCCTCCATGTGGGCTTCGGCGGCGGTGCCGAAGGTGGTGACGCCGGCCATGTCGTCGGTGACGATCTGCCAGTTCTCCTTGGTGATCTCGATGTTTTTGACGCCGGAGCCGGGGTAGGTGTCGTGGATGGCCTGCTGCATGTCCGCGGAGACCTCATCGGGGAAGACGACGTGGGGCCGCACCAGAGCGCCGCCGGAGGCGATGCCGCTGAGGGCGCGGGCGAGCTGCAGCGGGCTGGCCTGGATGGCCCCCTGGCCGATGCCGACGGAGATCGTTTCGCCGGCGTACCACTTGTCGTGCTGGGTCTTCAGCTTCCATTGGGTCGAGGGCATGATGCCGGTGGCTTCGTCGGGGAGATCGATGCCGGTCTTCTGGCCGATGCCGACGCTGGTGGCGTAGCGGGCAATCGTGTCTATGCCGAGCTTGTTGGCCAGTGTGTAGTAGTAGGTGTCGCAGGAGAATGGCAGCGCGTTGTGGATGTCGACTGCGCCGTGGTGCTTGTCGCAGGCGAAGAAGTGGCCGTAGAAGGTGGCGCCGCCCGCACAGTTCACGCGGAGATCCTGCGCAGCGTTTTCCTGCAGGCCGGCGAGGGTCATGATGACCTTGAACGTGGAACCCGGGGCGAGCTGCGCCTGGATGGCCTTGTTCATCAGCGGGTGGTCGGGGTTGGTGATGATCTCGTTCCAGTAGGACCGGCTGAGACGCACGGAGAACTGGTTGGGGTCGAAGGTGGGGCGCGAGACCATGGCGAGGATCTCGCCGGTGTGCGGATCCATGGCGACGATGGCGCCGATCTTGCCTTCCATCGCCTTCTCGGCGGCCATCTGGAGGTCGAGGTCGATGGTGAGCTTGAGGTCCTGGCCGGGCGTGGCCATCTCCTGGCCGCGGATGCCGACTTCCTTGCCGTGGGAGTTCACGATGACGTCGCGGGAGCCGTCGGTACCGCGCAGAATGGCGTCGTAGGCTTCTTCCACGCCGGACTTTCCGACCACGTCGCCGGGGGTATAGAAGGCGTACTTGGCGGAGTTGAGGTCGTTTTCGCTAACCTCGCCGACGTAGCCGATGAGGTGGGCGGCGAAGCCATCCTTGGGATACAGGCGGCGTTGTTCGTCGAGGGTCTCGAGCTCAGGCAGATCGTCGCGGTGGGCGGCGATGAAGGCCTGCTCGTCGGGCGTGATGTCCTGCTTGAGCGGAATGGGCTGGTACTTGGGCGCGAGCGCAAAGCGCTTGATGGTGGCGCGGATCTGGTCTTCCGGGATGTGCAGGCCCTGGGCGATGAGGGGAAGGTCGGTCTCGAGGTTCTTCTGCTCTTCGCGTACCAGGAAGCAGGTGACCGAGGGGTAGTTATCGACGATGATCCGGTTCTCGCGGTCGAAGATCTTGCCGCGCGGGGCGAGCACGGGAACCTTGCGCACGCGATTCTGCTCGGCCAACACGCGGTAGTTGTCCGCTCCCAGGATCTGCAGCTTCCACAGACCCGAGACGAGCACGAGCATGACCAGCGCCACGATGTATTGCGTGGCGTTGAGCTTGGTTATCGAGACCTTCTCCTCGCGGTCAAAGGGGCTGGGGTCGAAAGGCGAGAGCCTGGGCATGGGGAAGGGACGCTCCTGCGACGAGAAAGTCACGAGCGGAGAACGTTGCGCCGCACCCTTATTTTATAGGGCTTCGGAGCATAGGACGCGCTGCGGCGTTGTGTGTTCTTTGGGTACTGGGCGATGGATATCCGTTGCGGGACAGAAGTTTAGGTCCACACGGCACCGGTGCAGCTACTCGCGGATGCGGAAGCGGTCGAGCAGGAAGAAGAGCGGGATGCCGACGGCGGTGTTGGCGACGGCGGCGATGAGCTCATGCACGGGCAGCATGCGGGCGGTGATGTCGGCCAGCACCCAGCGCTTGATGAGGTAGAGCATTCCGCTCTGCGCGAGCGAGAACACGAAGTTCATGATGGCGCGGTTCATCGTGTTGTCCATGTCCACCGCGAAGCCGATGTTGGCCGCGATGTACCCGATGATGGCCTTGGCGATGCCGTAGATGCCGAAGGGAAGGTTGGTGAGACCGTCCTGAAAGAGCCCGGTGAGCGTGCCGGTGATGGTTCCGGCGATGGGGCTGCGACGTGCTACGGCGAAGTAGATGACCGAGAGCAGCGGGAGGTCGAGGCCGACGCGGGCCAGCATCCATGGCCGCAGCAGGACCTGGATGACGATGCACGCCAGCGGCACCAGCAGCGCAATCGCGGGACGAAAGGCGTACTGGTCGAGCTCCTGCCGGGATGTGTAACTGCGTTCGCGCATCAGCTGTCTTGATTCTTCCTGTGTGTGCTGCTTTCGGGAGCTATCGGGTTGAGGATATCGCGGAGAGACTAGGCGTCTGGCGGAGGCGTGGCGGGCTGCTGGCCGCTGGGTCTGGCTCCGGGCTTCAGGTCTTCAGCCGGAGCGACGGTGCCAGGCGAGTAACGGTCGGGATGCAGAGCGGGCCTGGGCTTGGGCAGGCCGGAGTTGGGAATTCCGGGAACGCCACCAACGAGGCCGGGGACCGAATCGTTCTGGTGCGGGCCGGTTGCGGCGGTTGCCCCGGTCGCGCCGGGAGCTCCGTTGGCCGCTGCCGCTCCGGAGTCTTCATGCAGGCTGGGGAGTCTCTCGGCGATGACGTCGGCGGCGCGCTTGTTGGCCTCGGCAGCGGCTTCGGCGGTGGCAGCATCGGCCTGGGCGTCGGCGGGCAGCGTGCCGGAGGTTCCGGTGATGACGAGGACCTCTTCCAGGCGGGATAGATCCGCGTTGGGCTTGACGGTGATGGTGAGGTAGGGCTGGTGCTGCGGGTCGGGCGCGATGGTGGTGATGACACCCACTGGCAGCCCACGCGGAAAGACCAAGTCGCCGCCGGAGGAGACGACGGTCTCGCCGGGCTTGAGCCGCGAATCCGCGGTGAGGTTGTTGATGACCACCTGGCCGGTGACCGTGCCGCGCAGGATGCCGCGCATGCGGGTGGAGACGAGAAGGACGCCGGCGCCGGAGGTGGGATCGTTGAGCAGGAGCAGCTGGGCGGTGTGCGGAAAGACGTCGCGGATCTTGCCGACGATGCCGTCAGGAGTCATCACAGCCTGGTCGGGCTTAAGGCCGAAGTCCGCGCCCTTATCGAGCAAGAGGATCTGCGACTGGTCCGAGCCGCTGGAGCCGATGACCTGGGCGACGACCATCTGCTGGACGTAGCGCTGGCGGAAGGCCAGCAGGGCCTGGAGACGGCGGCCCTGGGCGGCGTCCTCGGCGAACTCGTCCTGCTCGAGCTTGAGGCGGGCAATCTCTTTCTTGAGCTCGTCGTTTTCCTGGTGGGCGTGGCGGAGATTGATGTAGCCGGACCAGATGCGGCGCACGCCGAAGCTGGAGGCATGCTTTCCGCGCTCGATGGGCGTGAAGACGGCGCTGATCCAGGAACGCAGCAGGCTGACGCGCTTGCCGTCCGCGCCGTCGTGGGCGGTGAAGCCGTGCGCGGGCTTCTGCACCTGCACGGCAAGGGCCAGCACCTGCGCTAGCACGATGACGATCAGCACAAGTGGGTTCTTGAAGCGCTGGAGAAAAGAATCCATCAGAAAAGCGACCTGCCCGCCCAGGGAGACTCGCCGCACGGCAAAGTCTCGCAAATTTCAACATGCTGGGCAGCGACACGCCCTATGCCATTATCCAACGCAGGCGCGCGGCGTGCTTGCAAGCATTGTGAAGACGTTGCCGTCGCAGGCACGTGGTGTCGCCGGAACGGGCGCAGCCAGATGTCGGCCAGATGTCCTCTGCCGCGGCTAGTACGATCAAGACCGTGCGGATTGAGCTCTCCACGCCGGTCAAATTCATCAGGCGGATAGGCGAACGTGTGGCCGGAAGCCTGGCCGAGCGCGGCGTCGAGACGGTCGAGGACCTGCTGTATCACCTGCCGTTCCGGTATGAAGACCGCCTGCATCCGCGGCCGCTCTCCAGCTATCAGGTGGGGGATATGGCGACGGTGATTGGCGAGGTACGGGGCGCGGTGGTGCTGAAGACGCGCTCGGCGCCGATCTTCGAAATGACGGTGGGAGTTCTACCGGAGATTCGAGATGCGAGAGACGAGACGCGAGAGGACCCCGAGCCCGAGGAGCCGGGTATGGATGGGCTGCTTAAGCCGCCGCCGATCTTCGAGACGGTGAAGTGCCTGTGGTTCCATGCGGCGTATCTGAAGGACAAGTTCCATGCGGGGCAGCGGATTGCGCTGTACGGGAAGCTGGAAGGCTCGCGCAGCGGGAATGCGTTGAATGCGCCGATGGGTTCGACGCGCTTCAAGATGGTGCAGCCGACGTTCGAGATTCTGCCTGCGGAGGGCGCGACGGGCGAGGACGCCGAGTTCACCATGCTGGAGATGGGGCGCATCGTGCCGGTGTATCACTCGCTGGGCGGGACGACGGCCTGGGGAGCGAAGCTAACCTCCCGCTGGACGCGGCGGGTAATGTGGACGGTCTTCCGCGAGCTTGCGGAGAATAGCGGCGCGGTTGGGAACGTTGAGACTCTACCCGCGACGCTGCGCCAGCGGCTGGCGATGCCGGGACGGATGGAGGCGCTGGAGTTTCTGCACTTCCCTCCTGCAGGCACGGAGTTGGAGGCGCTGCAGAGTGCGATTACGCCCGCGCATCGGCGGCTGATCTTTGAGGAGTTCTTCTACCTCGAGCTGGGGCTGGAGCTGAAGCGGCGGCGCATGCGGGAGCGCGAGGGGACTTCGTTCGTGACCAATGAACGGGTGCGCGAGGCGCTGAAGCAGATTCTTCCCTTCAAGCCGACGCGGGCGCAGAAGCGCGTGCTGGGAGAGATTGCCGACGACATGCGCAGCCCGCGGCCGATGCGGCGGCTGCTGCAGGGCGATGTGGGCTCGGGCAAGACGATTGTGGCGCTGGAGGCCGCGCTGATCGCGATCGAGAACGGCTACCAGGTGGCGATGATGGCGCCAACGGAGATCCTGGCGACGCAGCACTATCTGCAGGCGAAGAAACTGCTGCGTGAGGCGATCTCACCGACCACGGGCAAGCCGTATCGCGTGAGCCTCCTGACGGGATCGCTGGATGAGCGCGAGAAGCGCGAGGTGCGTGGTCGCATCTTTCGTGGCGAGGCGGACCTTGCAATCGGCACGCATGCGCTGGTGGAGGAGAAGGTCGACTTCGCGAAGCTGGGGCTGGTGATCGTGGACGAGCAGCACCGGTTTGGCGTGCAGCAGAGGTTCCGGCTGATGAAGAAGCCCGGTACCGGGGAGACACCTGCAGAGCCGGACGTATTGGTGATGACGGCGACGCCGATCCCACGCACGCTGGCGCTGACGCTGTATGGAGATCTCGACGTGAGCGTGCTGGATGAGCTGCCGCCGGGACGGACGCCGATCACGACGCGGCGTATGCCGGGCGAACGTGCGGCCGAGGTGTGGGAGTTTGTGCGCAAGCAGGTGGCGCTGGGGCGGCAGGCGTACATCGTGTATCCGATCATCGAGGGCGAGCGGGATGATCAGGCCGAGCTGGACTTTGCGCGAGAACCCGATGTCGATGGAGAAAAGGCGAACGCGGCGGACGCTAAGGACGCAGCGGAACGCGGCGCGAGGACCAAGGCAGGAGCGAAGAAGCGCTCGGCGAGCGTAAAGGCCGAGGATGGCAAGGCGGCGAAGCGTGGGAAGGCCAAGCCTGCACCGAAGCAGCCGGCGATGTTCTCGCGGGCGAAGCTGCGGTCGGCGACGGAGATGTTTGAGGAGTTGCAGCGGGGTGCGCTGAGCGGGTTGAAGCTCGGCCTGCTGCATGGCCGCATGAGCGCGGACGACAAGGAAGTCACCATGGCTCGATTCAAGCGCGGCGAGCTGGATGTGCTGGTGTCAACGACGGTGATCGAGGTGGGCGTCGATGTGCCGAACGCGACGGTGATGGTCATCGACCATGCAGAGCGCTTTGGGCTGGCGCAGCTGCACCAGCTGCGTGGGCGCGTGGGACGCGGAGCGAACAAGAGCTACTGCGTGTTGATGACGGGCGAGAAGGTGAGCCCGGAGGGTGAAGCTCGGCTGGAAGCGATGGTGCGGTCGGAGAACGGGTTTGAGCTTGCAGAGATCGACCTGAAGCAGCGCGGGCCGGGGGAGTTCTTCGGGACGCGCCAGGCGGGGATGCCGGAGTTGCGCGTCGCCGACCTGATTCGCGATCGCGAGATGCTGGAGCTGGCCAAGGTGGAGGCGGCGCGATTTACGCAAGCGCAGGACCCCACCATGCCGCGAGTGGAGATCGATGCCGTCTGGGCACGGCTGAAGCAGCAGTGGCAGAGGAAGTATGGGCTAGTGGAGGCCTGAGCCGTAAGGCACAGGATTTGATCGTGTGAACTCGCGGCTTGCCACGCTGAAGTTCGATGCCACACGATCCAATCCCGAAACGACTTCACAGCGTGCTCTGTGCTCGTCGTCTCTCACTTAGCCCTTGCTACTTGATCCCTGCGACTGCTCTGCTAACTTGCGATGGCAATGTCGTCGACGACGCTTGGCTGGACGTGCTTCTTGGGGCCGCGCTTGCGGGTGACGAGGATGCGGATGCGGTCGAGCATCTCGGCAGGAGTGAAGGCTCCCTTGGGCAGGAAGGCGTCGGCGTGCGAGGCGCGCTCGAAGCTGGTGACGGTGCCGGAGACGAGCAGCGCGGGCAGCATGGGATGCAGCTGCTTGCCGCGGCGGACGATCTCGTTGCCGTCCATCTGGGGCAGCAGCAGGTCGCAGAGGAGAAGGTCGATGGAGCCGAGGGGCGCCTCGCGCAGGATCTCGAGGGCTTCCTGGCCGGTGGTTACAGCCATCACGCGGTAGCCGCGGGTTTCGAGCAGAAACTTGCGGATGGAGAGTACCTGCTCATTGTCGTCAACGCAGAGGATCGTCTTACGGGGGCGCATCGTTGGTCCTTCTTCGCGGCCGTTGGTTGGCGGCTCGCGGTTCCATGTTGCCGTTGCGCGCAGGCCGCCATAGCGGGAGGCCTGCGTGGGCCAGATAGATAGCTGTTTTGGGCCGAGCGGGGCCGTCCGCGCCGTTGTGGCACGTTGGCTTCCGCTCGGGTAGCGAGCGCCAGGTTGGCATGAAGCGGCGGGTGGCTGACAGGGCACGAAGGGCCGTTGGCGCGGACGCCGCGCATTGGCGGTGTCCGCGCACTGACAGCTGATTTCCACGGGCTGTGGAGGCTGCGGAAGACGTGGAAATCCCGTCCCCGCCGCGCTCCAGTCCCGGAAGCACAGCTTGGCTATCCCCTACCCCACCGGTTGCCGGCGGGCCGGATCATGTTCGGATCGGACCGAGAGAGGTCAGCGCGTCCTTTCGCGCGTTGGCCCCGCAATGGAGGTTGGCGCGCTGCAGAAAGTGCAGTGAGCCGCTCCCGGGCTTCTCCTTAAAATTTTCGGTAAATCAGGCGAAAAACTTTGTCGTCGCCTACCTTTCGGTGGCTGACGACTTCGGTGAGCCTAACGGGAAGTACCCCTGAAGACAATGGCGAAGATTCGACGAACTTGCGGTCGAACTGTGATTGCCTGTCCACCGCGAATGTGCCCATGCGCGTCAGTGCTGGGGATTCGAAGTTACAAGGCTGTGAATAACCCTGAACTCAGGGCAGGAAAAGGCGTCCCTGTGCCACGGGAATGGTGCTGCCTCCCACGCGGACGTCATACACCCTGCCCCCCTCGAAAGAGGCACGCACGCGCAACTCGCTCGGACGGAAGATCTCCACCCCCTGGGTGATGGTTACCAGTTGGTTAGCAGGCACGAGGTTTTCGCTCACGAGCCAGGCGATGGAGCAGCCGGCAGCGGAACCGGTGGCAGGGTCTTCGGCGCCATAGAACTGCATGCGCGCACGCCAGTGCAGTGGGTCGTCTGTGGGGGCTATGCAGTAAGCGAACTTGGCGCCTTTGCTCGCGAGCCAGGGTGCGGCGATCTGCTGCGGCACGGCGAGGCGCGAGAGCACCTCGACAGAGCGGAGAGCCACGATGCACTGGGCCATGCCGGTGGAGATGACTTGCGGAGCATGGCCGGGGAGAAGATCGTCTGCGCTGAGGCCAAGCGCGTGTGCAGTCTCTGCCGGATCGAGCGAGGGATGGAAGACGGGATCGTTCTGACGCATCTCGGCGTTGGTCTTGTGCTGGGTGGAAGCGGCGAAGAAGCGCACGGGAATGCGGCCTGCGGTCAAGGCGAGGGTGATGGTCTCGCGGCCGCTCAGGCGCTCGTCGTTGAGCCAAAGCCACGTGGCGGTGCCCAGCGTGGGATGGCCGGCGAAGGGCAGCTCCTCCTGCGTGGTGAAGATGCGCACGCGGACAGCATCATCGTCGGGCGCGCAGGCATCAGGGCCGCTGCGGATGATAAACGTGGTTTCGGAGAGGTTGGTCTCGCGCGCGATGGCCTGCATTTGGTCAGTGGTGAGCGTGCTGCCATCGTGGAAGACCGCGAGAGGATTGCCTTCGAGAGCGCGCTCCGCGAAGACGTCGAGGACGGTGTAGTCGAGGGTGGTCGGCATGGGAAGAGAGTAGCGCTTTGCGTTAGCGCTGCGCGATAGCCGCCTTCGGCGGTTAGCGGCTTCGCCGTTGGCGCTTCGCGTTAGCGTGGCCTGCGGCGGATGCCATAAGGACATGGAGCTAACGAGCGAAGCTCGCTGACGCGTAGCGCTACCCCGCGGAGCCTCCAACGCGCTCCGCGCGCTGCCTCCCCGTTTGACACGTTTCGCGGTCGCACCGTAACGTAGGAATCACCGCGCGAGAGCCAACCCGCTCTCGTTGCTGAGGCCTTGGGCTTCAGCTGCGGTACGACTTTCCCGGAACTCCGGGACCATGAACACAGGTCGCTCCCTCATGAACTCAGCTCGCATCCTCTCGATGACCGCCGCCCGCTGCCGCTGCTGTTGCTGCGACGCCATGTGCGTGAGCGGTCGGGTGTGTGGATGAGCGAGTCGAGACGATAAAGGCGTCAAGAAACGAACTCCAGACCCACCCACCGCAGCCGCGAGGGTGGGTCTTCTGCTTTGCGGCAACAGCAAGTGTTCACGGCGTGACGGTCATCACCAGCAGCATCCGGCCGTTAGCCCCAACATCAGGGAGTACGCTCCCACGAAAAAGGCAGGTACACGCAATGTCTCTCCGCATCAACGAGGTTGCACCGAACTTCACCGCGCAGACGACCCAGGGACCGATCGACTTCTACGAGTGGCTGGGCGACAGCTGGGGCGTGATCTTCTCGCACCCCAAGGACTTTACTCCGGTATGTACGACGGAGCTGGGCGCGGTGGGTGCGCTGGAGCATCAGTTCGCGGCGCGCGGCGCGAAGGTCATTGGGCTGAGCCTGGACACAGCCGAGAACCATGGCAAGTGGGCGAAGGACATCGAGGAGGTCACGGGCTCGGCGGTGAACTATCCCGTGATCGCGGATACGGATCTAAAGGTGGCGAAGCTCTATGACATGCTGCCAGCCGATGCCGGCGACAGCTGCGAGGGCCGCACGCCTGCGGACAATGCGACGGTGCGCGTGGTGTACGTCATCGGGCCGGACAAACGCATCAAGCTGGCGCTGGCGTATCCGATGACCACTGGCCGCAACTTCGACGAGATTATCCGCACGCTCGATTCGATCCAACTGACGGCGAAGCACAAGGTGGCGACACCGGCGAACTGGAAGCAGGGCGAGGATGTGATCATTACTGCTGCGGTGTCGAACGATGAAGCGGCGATCAAGTTCCCGGGCTTCAAGACGGTGAAGCCTTACCTGCGGACGACTACACAACCGCAGTAGAACGAGGGGCCAGGGCTTAGGTTTCAGGGTTCAGAGAACCCGCTGTCTAGACCCTGCGCACCAACCCCTGTACCCTAGAGGTCTGTGCTTCACGCACCGGTGGCGAAGTGGCTAACGCGCTGGTCTGCAAAACCAGTATTCGCGGGTTCGATCCCCGCCCGGTGCTCCAAAGATTTCGATAACAATGGCCGCCCTTCAGAAGGGCGGCCATTGTCGTCTGGTCGCGATCCTCCTGCCTGACCGCAATGGTTTGCGGTTACATTCCCGTTGCCGCTTATGCGTGGGCATAATGTTGTGAGGCCCTCGAAGTGAGATCTGCAGGCACGGAAGCTGCTGCGTGCGCTGCGCCCCCTGCAGCGAGGGAAAGGGCCAGGTGGAGGTCATTGCTTGTCTGAGTTATCTGCGACGGCGCAGGGAGCGCCGCGCTTCAACGCTGGGTCCAACACGGGATCGTGGAGCGCACCGGGGCGGGTGAACCTGCTGGGCGAACATACGGACTATACCGGCGGCCTAGTGCTGCCGATGGCCATCAACTTTGCGACCACGGCCACGATTTCTCCGGCGACGGATGATGCTTATCACTTCGACAGCGCGAGCTTTCCGCAGCGGCGGACGATGACACGCGCGGACCGCGGGCCGAAGCAGGGAGACTGGGCGGACTACTCGATCGGTGTGCTGCGAGAGATGCAGGCACTGGGGCTTGAACTGCCGGCGTTCACGCTGCATATCGACGGCAATGTTCCGCTGGGGGCAGGGCTGAGTTCGTCGGCGTCGATCGAGGTGGCGACGGCGGTTGCGTTGCTGGGCTTCAGTGGCAATAGGCTTCCGCTGGAAGAGATTGCAGTGCTGTGCCGGCGGGCGGAGAACCAGTATGTGGGAGCGCCGTCGGGGATCATGGACCAGTTTGTGTGCACGGCGGCGAAGGCCGGTCACGCGCTGCTGCTGAACACACGCACGCTGGCCTATGAGCACCTGCCGATTGCGACCGGCACGCTGGCGACGACGCGGATCGTGGTCACGAATTCGATGGTGAAGCACTCGATTGCGGCGGGCGAGTATGGCGTGCGCTACGCGCAGGTGATGGATGGCCAGAGGGTGTTGCGCGAGCAGTTTCCTGGCGTCGAGGACCTGGGCGGAGCGACGCTGGAGCAGTTGGCGGCGTGTGAGAGCAAGATGTCGGCTGAATCGTACAAGCGTTGCCGGCATATCGTGAGCGAGAATGGGCGCGTGCGTGCGGCGCGTGGAGCGATGACTGCGGGCGATGCTGCGGCGTTTGGCAAGCTCATGGTGGGTTCGCATGCGAGCCAGCGTGATGACTTTGAATGCAGCGTGGCGGAGACGGACTTCCTCGCCGATACGGCGTTGACGCTGGAGGGCTGCTATGGCGCTCGGCTTACGGGCGGCGGCTTTGGCGGATGCACGGTGAGCCTGGTGAATGCGGAGTATGTGCCGAGCTTCGTTGCAGCGTTACAGGGAGCGTATCGCGAGCGCTTCGAGATTGAGGCGCCGTGCTATATCTGTGAGGCCGTGGATGGCGCGGTGGCGCGGCATCCTGAGGTTGCTAAAGCCGCGGAGGTGACGCGATGATTCCCGAGTCGTTTCTGCAGACGCCGCACCGGCGATGGAACGCACTGAAGCGCGAGTGGGTGCTGGTCTCGCCGCACCGCACGCAGCGGCCGTGGCAGGGCCAGACGGAAGACACGGTCAAGCCGCTCGCTTTGGAGTATGACCCAACGTGCTATCTGTGCCCGGGCAATACGCGCGCGGGTGGGCACATTACGCCGAAGTACGCGAGCACGTTCGTCTTCGAGAATGATTTTGCGGCACTGAAAGATGACGTTATGCCAGCGAGCTTCGATGATGGCGGCCTGCTGCGGGCTTCGACGGAGCGTGGGGTGTGTCGCGTGCTGTGTTTCGATCCGCGCCATGACCTTACTCTGGCGACGATGAGCTTTGCTGCAATCCGCAACGTCGTGGACACATGGACCGAGCAGGTGCGTGAGCTTGGAGCCCGCAAGGAGATTGCGTACGTTGAGGTCTTCGAGAACCGCGGGGCGATGATGGGTGCGAGCAATCCGCATCCGCATGGGCAGATCTGGGCGACGGAGCATATCCCGAATGAGCCTGCGCTAGAGTTGGCAGCGCAGAAGGAGTACTTCGCGCAGCATGGGTCGCCACTGCTGATCGACTACCTCGCCAAAGAACTGAGTGAGGGCGAGCGCATCATCGCGGAGAACGAGACGTGGGTGTCGCTGGTTCCCTTCTGGGCGGTGTGGCCATTTGAGACGATGATTGTGCCACGGCGTGCTGTGAGCGGCTTCCTCGCGCTCCATGAGGCCGAGCACGATGGGCTTGCTGCAATCCTGAAGACGGTGACTGCTGGTTACAACCAGGTCTTCGATACGCCGTTTCCGTACTCGATGGGCTTTCATGGTGCGCCAACCGATGGAGAGGATCATCCGGAGTGGGTGATGCATGCGCACTTCTTCCCCCCGCTGCTGCGCTCGGCGACGGTGCGCAAGTTCATGGTGGGCTTCGAGCTGCTGGGCTCGCCGCAACGCGACATCACCCCGGAGAGCGCGGCGGAGACGCTGCGCCAATCCGTAAAGAAAGCTGGAGTGTAAGACGCATGAATGTTCTTGTAACCGGCGGCGCGGGCTATATCGGCGGGACGGTCGCGACCATCCTAATGCAGGCGGGGCACAAGGTCACCGTGCTCGACAACCTGTGCCACAGCAAGCGACATGAGGTACCTGCGGGCATGGAGTTTGTGGAGTGCGATATCGCCGACCGTCCGTGCGTGGAGGCTCTGCTGCGCGAGAAGAACTTCGATGGCGTGCTGCACTTTGCTGCGCTCATCGAGGCGGGCGAGTCGATGCAGAAGCCGGAGATCTACTTCCGCAACAACACAGCGTCGACGCTGAGCCTGCTGGAAGCTATGCTGGCGACGGGAACAAAGCGGCTGGTGTTCTCCTCGACGGCTGCGGTGTATGGCGAGCCGGAGAGCGTGCCGATCCTCGAGACGGCGAAGCTGGCGCCGACCAATGCGTACGGCGAGTCGAAGCTGCTGGTCGAGCACATGCTGCGCTGGTTTCATCAGGTGCATGGCCTACGTTATGCAGCGCTGCGGTACTTCAACGTCGCGGGAGCGCTGCCTGGCCGCGGCGAAGCGCATGAGCCGGAAACGCACATCATTCCGCTTGTGCTGGATGCTGCGATGGGCCGTCGCGCCAGTATCTCCATCTTTGGCGATGACTATCCGACGCCGGATGGAAGCTGCATCCGCGATTACATCCATGTCGTGGACCTGGCGGCGGCACACATCCTGGCGTTGGAGACGCTGATGGATGATGCCAAGCCGGGGAAGATCATCTGCAACCTTGGCAATGGCAGCGGCTTCTCGGTGAAGCAGGTGATCGAGGCGGCGCAGAAGGTGACGGGCCGCGAGATCAAGGTGGAGATCAAGCCGAGGCGTGATGGAGATCCTGCGCGCCTCGTGGCCAGCAGTGAGAAGGCCAAGGCGGAGCTGGGATGGACGCCGGCGGTGCCGGAGATCGAGGACATCTTGGCAAGCGCGTGGGAGTGGCACCAGCAGCGCTACGCGAAGTAGAAGAGACGTTGTGCGTTGTGCGTTCCATGTTGTACGCGGGACCGCTGCCAGCCTTGAACGTAGAACGCACAACGGCCTTGCTGGCTCTCGGTACCGATGACAAAGCTGCGGCTACTGCACGCGCATGTTGTCGCTGCTGCGGCGATGCGGGCGGGTCTCTTCGTCGAGCGTGGAGTCATCCTCGACGTTGGTGAACATGCTCTGGACGCCCTCGTTTGCGGTGGGAAGACCCGACACTGCGTCCTTCTTGTCCTCGGCGGCAAGGCGCTGCTGGTCGGCGACGAAGGAATCGATGCGCTCGACCACAGCGGCGAAGGCAGTGATCGGAACGGCACGCGAGAAGAGATAGCCCTGCACCTGGTCGCACTTGCGGCGCAGGAGGAAGTTCATCTGCGCGGTGGTCTCCACGCCCTCGGCGACGACCTCGATGTTGAGGCCATGCGCCATGGCGATGATGGTGCGGACCACAGCGGCAGCGCCCGCATCCTGGGTGCTGCGATCAATGAAGCAGCGATCGATTTTGAGGCGGTCGACCTCGTACTGCAGGATGTAGCTGAAGCTGGAGAAGCCAGTGCCGAAGTCGTCGATAGCGATGGAGACGCCGAGCTCGCGGATCTTGCGCATGGTCTCCATCACGGTGGTGGAGTTGGTCATGAGCATCTGCTCGGTGATCTCGATCTCGAGGCTCTTGGCGGGCAGGCCGGACTCATTGAGCGACTCGGTGACGACGTCGATGAGGTTGCGCTGGCTGAACTGCCAGGCCGAGAGGTTGACGGCGACGGTGAGCTCGCGGCCCATCTGGCGCTGCAGCTTGACGACATCCTTGCAGGCCTGGCGCATGGACCACTCGCCGATGCGAACGAGCAGACCGGCCTTCTCCGCGATGGGGATGAAGGTGGTGGGCGGGACGAAACCGCGGCGCGGATTGTTCCAGCGCAGCAGCATCTCCATGCCGGTGACTTCGCCGGTGGAGCAACGCACCTGCGGCTGGTAGTGCAGCTCGAGCTCGCCGTTCTGCACGGCGTGGCGGAGTTCCTCTTCCATCTTGAGGCGGTCGGCGGCTTCGCGCTGCAGGTTGCCGGTGTAGGCCATGGCGAGTCCGCGGCCACCGGACTTGGCTTCGTGCATAGCAACGTCCGCGTTGCGGAGCAGGGTCTCGGAGTTGTCACCGTCCTCAGGGAAGAGGCAGTAGCCGATCGAGGCGTTTACACGGATCTCCGAACCACCAACGTTCACGGGGGTGGAGATCTTCTGCAGCATGAGGTGGGCGCAGCGCTCGGCATCGGTGTTGTCGCGGAAGTCCGGCATGAGCACGACGAACTCATCGCCACCGACGCGGGCTACGGTATCGGTGCGGCGAACCGCCGAGAGCAACTGGCGGGAGAAGAAGCTCAGCACGGTGTCGCCGCCGGAGTGGCCGAGCGACTCATTGATGCGCTTGAAGTGATCGATGCCGACCATGTAGACGGCCATTCGCTGGTTGAAGCGGCGGGCGCGTTCGATGCCCTGCTCGATGCGGTCGTTGAGCAGGATGCGATTGGGCAGACCGGTGAGCTGGTCATAGTGCGCCATGTGCGTGATGGAGTCGGTGAGCTTCTTGCGCTCGGTGATGTCGTAGGCGATCGCGAGGTAGCCGGTGATCTGCTTGTCGGGCGTCTGCAGCGCCATCATCGTAAGGCTGACGCTAGCGCGCGAACCGTCGCGGCGTACATAGGTCCACTCGCGGGTGTCCTGCTGGCCGTAGCTGGCGCGGGCGATGAGCGACTGGAAGCCTGCGGCGATGGGCTCTTCGAGATCGCGGCTGAGCTGGATGGTGCGCGCGGAGATCTCGGCGGGATCGTGCAGCAGAAGCAGAGAATGCTGACCGACGAGATCATGCTTGCGGAAGTAAGTGAGTCGCTCGGCCGCAGAGTTCATCGCCATGATGGTGCCGGAGACGTCGGTGGCGATCATGCTGATGGGAGCACTCTCGATGATGGACTGCGAGAAGGCGCTAAGCTCCTGCAAGCGAGAGGCAGCGACGGCTTCCTCGTTGCTCTGCAGGGTGGAGACAGCAACACTGCCACCCAGTGGCGAGATGCGCGTGGCACAGGTGGCCGGCGTGCTGTTGCGTGGCGTGAAGGCCATGTCGAGATCTTCAGCGACACCAGTAACGGCAACACGCGACCAGGCGCCTACAACCTCGGAGCGAGCCGAGTCGGGGATGATGGCCGAGGTGGACTCTCCGACGAGGTCAAGACGCGAGCGCCCGAAGAGCTCCTCTGCCTTGCGATTGGCGTAGGTAATGCGGAAGTCGACGACGCGGCCGGAGCTGTCGCACATCGGCTTGCAGATGTAGAAGGCTCCCTGGCTGTTTTCTGCGACGGCCTTGAAGAGCGAGCGCTCACGCTTGGCGAGGCGCAGAGCACGCAGCACCTTGCGGGAGTGGAGGTACGCGATCTGCCCGGCGCACAACATGGCCAGCGCGATCAGCAAGGATAGGATGAGGAACTCAGTCCAGCCCGAGCCGGGGCGCAGGAAGAGCAGAAGAAAGGCCATCAGCAGGAAGCCGCAGGCGAGGAACAGCTTGCGCCGTGCGGATGTTCGGGAGATGGCGGTCATGATGGCTCCTGACTTCGCTGTCCGGGTATCTCCCATGTTGCCGGGAGGTGATCTCTATTTTGCGTAGGTCAGGCACGGGTGTGCCCTTCTAACGCAGATGCAGCTCCGAGTCTCAGCGATGGCCCAGACTCGAACAATGGCGCGTTGGTTGTACCGTTTCCCTACTTATGTCGTGAGGCAAAACGTTTGTGTCGCCCTGTTGGAGCGCAGTACTCAACTTTTGCAGCGACCGGCCGAGGAGTTACGAAAGGGGACACATTCCGCAAAGGTGGTATTACCTGTGTCGCCGCGTATACGGACTTTCACCTCTCGTGATGAGCAAAGGATCGTACCGTCAAGTTACGGGGCGCACGCGAGCCCTCGCAGCTTCTTCAAACTGAAATGGAGATGGATCGATGGCACAGTGGAACGCAATCCTTCGGGCCCTATGGAACGACGAATCGGGACAGGACCTGATCGAATACGCGCTGATTGCGGCCCTGATCGGGCTGACCACCGTTGCGGCGATGTCCTCCTTAGCGACGAGCATTGCCAGCGCTTTCAACGGGGTCGGGTCACAGCTGGACAGCGCAATTCCGTCGAGCTAGTCTTCCCCTCTCCTTGGGGGATGCGGGGAGAGTGATGCACCTTGGGGGTGGCAGAGGGGTCTGCTATCGGTCACTCTCTCCGCTTCGTTTCGTCCGCTGCCTGGACCCGGCTCCGCGGAGCGGACCTGCAGGGCGGAGCGGCGTAATCGACCAATGCCGCCATAGCCGCGAAGATTGCGGCCGAGTGCAAAGCTCTGCGAAATGAAATCGAGATGGAGTGACGGCGCTGCCTCTAGTTAGCTGCTCGGCATCCAGCTGACGCTAACGGCGGCTGCGGTTGCGACGAAGGCGGCAGGATGGTGCGGCAGACGAATTCCATGGCAATCTCTCCGTGAATTCGCGGGACTCACTGACGCCTGCAACAGACGCTTTGCCAACCGATGACACGTTACTCGTCCGCGATCTGCGATCCAAGGGCAGAGTAACGCCGACTCTCTGTGACCTGAATCCTACGACCGGACGAGCGGGCGGGGATGCGCTACAACCAAGGTGGGATCGTGCCGGCAACGCTGCACCCGGCTGGGACAAAACGTCGTCGTATCCTTGCGGAGCCCAGTAAATACAGGGTATTCGGCTGGATGCGGAAGGCATTTCGAGGGCAGGGGAGCGGTGGGCGCTCTGCTAGACTTGAACTTCGCGATCCTTCAGACCGGGATTTCCGGCCGCGCACTGCGCAGGCCGCGCACCGGAACCATGAGACGCGGAGGACGGCTGCAGCCCGGAACGAATGAGCCAAAAGATCATCATCGCCGACAACTACGCGGTGTTTCGCGCCGGAACAGCACGATTCGTCGTGGTCGAGGACGACTTCAATATCGTCGGCCAGTGCGATGACGTTCAACGGCTCTACAAGGCATCGGAAACTGCGCTGGGCGCTATCATCATCTTCTCCGCTTCGCTCGAGGCCGATCTTGACCAACTACTGGCGAGGGCGAAGGCGAACAATACCCGCTTCGTCGCTGTGCTGGATAAGTCCGACAGCCCCTCGACCTTCCTAAAGAAGAATGTGCAGGGCATTCTCTATCGCGACGTAAGCCGCGCGGAGATGCTGAAATGCCTGCGCACGGTCGGCCGCGGAGGCCAGTACGTGATGGAACCGGCGCATGTCGCTTCGGCGCGTTTCGAGACCGACATGGTGGGCGAACGCGCCCGCGCACGCCTCTCCGCCAAGGAGCTGAAGATCATCGGACTCATCGTCCAGGGCTACAAGAACAAAGACATTGCGAAGGAGCTGAACAACAGCGAGCAGGTGATCAAAAATTACCTGCGCTCCATCTTCGACAAGACCGGGGTGGGCGACCGGTTGGAGCTCGCGCTGTTTACCATCCACCACCGCGTGCTGCTGGACGCCGTCGGAGGCACAGGCAGCAAAATCGTCGGCAACCCGCCAGGCCTGCTGCCGCAGAGCAGCGAAGCCTGATTGCATCCGCCGGGGCGCGGATGCGATCATAGAGGCGTCGGGGCGTAGCGCAGCCTGGTAGCGCATCTGCTTTGGGAGCAGAGGGTCGGGGGTTCGAATCCCTCCGCCCCGACCAATCCTTCCTTTGAGCTCTTTTGAATATCTCTCAAAAGGCAATCTCATCGCTGGGTGCTGGGGTGCGTGATCTGCGGAATCGCAAACACCGTAAGCACTTACCGGCGCTGCGTGGCCGGCGAGGCGTAGATGCCAAGGTGTGTTCGCGCATTGAGAGATCCAGATGCCCGAAGATCCCGCCGCCTCCACCGAGCTTGTGACGCCTGGGCCGAGCTAAGAGAGTCAGACCGGCCGTGACGTGGCCTGCTGGCAATCTTATTGCTGCCAAGCGGCCATCTTACGCGTGGGCAACTGCTCACTGAATTCCGTCGGCTTGTCCCTAGAGGGTCCATCCACGGGTTCGGATGAAGCGGAAGGGCTCGGACACAAAACCGAAGATCAGACGCGGCAGTCGGCCGAGATCTGACAGCAGGCCGGAAGAGTTGCGGCCGACCATCAATGCGCCGTGGCGCATTGCATACCAGTTGAACAGGGTCGAGATGCCACTGACACAGAGGGACACGATGACCGCCGTATGCAGGTGAGGCGTTCCGCGCAGGCGATGGACGGTGTATTCGATCGCCTGGACACAGCCGGGGAAAATGAGCGAAAGCAGAATGCCTGTGGCCCACAATGGTTGCGCCGTACGCAGGGTCTGCACCAGGGCGTTGTACAGGCCCACACCAAGTGCGCAGATCAAGGTCTCCAGCAAAAGCGCGGACAGGGCCGCGGCGAGGCCCTTTGAAATCGCAGCTCCGAAAAAGATAGGACCACGGAACGTGACGCTCAACAGCGCGGACTTCCAGTTCCATACGCTGAGCAGAACCTGTGGTCGCTGGAGAACTCGCCACAGAAGCGGCCCGAGGCGAGGGGCGTTTTCCTTCGGCAAGTTCTCGAACGTTCCAGTCGCAGTTCGCATCCCGTTGCGGCCAGTATAAGAAGGCCCGCAAGAGAACCAGGTGAACTTCCTGCCAAAGCATATTCACAAACAAAACCTGATACCTAACCGGTTCTTAACAGAGCTGTGGGAAGTTCAGGAGAAAGGCCCATGAGAGGTAGAGAACTCTTGGGAAATTCCCGGAGAAACGAGGAAGCAGAGTGGATCGCAAGGTAAGCTGCCTTTGGAAGGAACAGGGTGCGGCGAGGCCGTATGCAACCGGGGTGTCGTTGCATAGCCACACGAACTACTCGCAGGAGAGCCTCTCGTTCCTTGGCGATTTCTTCCAACGTTCCTCGATCCTCCAGCGCTGGCTGGAGATGCAGAATGCTTATGCAGAGAAGGTCAGCGCGACACCTTTGGATCTGAGCACAGCCTATTGGACGCCGCCGCTGTCACCGTTGGCGGCCCTGCGGGTTGAGGCGCGACAGATCGAGCGGGACCTTGGTCTGCGCAGCCTGGTGTCCATCTCCGACCACGACACCATTGGTGCTCCGATGGCGCTGCGTGTGATGTCTGAAGGCCGCGAGGTGCCGATCTCCGTCGAGTGGACCGTGCCCTTCGGCGATGCGATCTTCCATATGGGGATTCACAACCTGCCCGCGTCTGCCGCCGAAGCAACGATGGAGCGGTTTCGCGCGTACACGAAGGCGCCGCAGCGTGCGCAGCTGACCGAGCTGCTGGAGTGGCTCGACGCACAGCGCGATGTGCTGGTCGCACTCAATCATCCCTACTGGGACCTTGCCCACATCGGCAACGACCACCACGAGAAGGCGCTGTGCACCCTGCTGGCTGAGGAGGGCGAGTGCATCCACGCCCTTGAGCTGAGCGGCATTCGCAGCTGGGAGGAGAACCTGCTCGTGCGTCGTCTCGCCGAGGGCTTCAACCAGATGCTGATCTCCGGTGGCGACCGCCATGGCTCTGAGCCGAACGCGACGCTGAACCTCAGCACGGCGGAGACGTTTGAAGAGTTCGTCGAGGAGATACGCCGCGATCATCGCAGCCACGTTCTCTTCATGCCGCAGTACCGCGAGTCCAACACGCTACGCATACTGCATACGATCCGCGCGGTGACGCGCGAGTACACCGAGTACCCGGTCGGATCGCAGCTCTGGGATGAGCGCGTCTTCCATCGCAACCGCGCCGGCGAAATGGAGCCCATCGCGCGACTGTGGAGCAAGCCGCCCATCTATATCAAAGGCTTCTTCGCGTTGCTCCGCCTGCTGGATGTTGGTCCTGTTGACCAGACTCTTCGCGCAGCGTTGCGACAGCCTGATCGCTTCAGCGCGCCGCTGGACGGACGCGAGGAAGTGGCTCAATGAGCGACCGTCCCCTGCGCGTGGCCTTCTTTCCCGACACCTTCGACGAGATCGATGGTGTTGCGAACACCAGCCGTCAATTTGAGGCGTTCGCACGACGGAGAGCGCTTCCCTTCCTCACGGTTCATGGTGGGCCGGAGGCGGCGGCACACTCGCATGGCTCGACGGAGCGGCTGACGCTGCCGCGCGGCAACATGGGCTTCGCTCTTGACAAGCACCACGGCTTTGACCTCGCATTTCTGCGCTACCTTGGCCAGATCGAAGCGAAGGTCGAAGCCTTCAACGCGGACATTGTGCACATTACCGGGCCCAGCGACGCGGGCCTGCTGGGCATGCTGATTGCACATCGGCTCGGCATTCCGCTGGCGGCGTCATGGCATACGAACCTGCATCAGTATGCGGAGCAGCGTTCTGCCGGCCTGCGCGAGATGCTTCCACCCTCGATGCGCGAGGCGATGGGAAGCGCGATCCGGGGTGCGAGTCTCTTCGCGCTGATGCGGTTCTACAGCATCGGCCAGGTGCTCTTCGCTCCGAATACGGAGTTGTGCCACCTGCTGGAACGCGGGACGAACAAGTCCACACTGTTGATGCAGCGCGGTGTGGATACGGAGCTCTTCCACCCACGGCGGCGAACGCGCAATGATGATGCCTTCGTCATCGGCTTCGTTGGACGCTTGAGCCCGGAGAAGAGTGTGCGTGAACTGGCGGACCTGGAGCGCTCCTTGCTGCAAGCCGGGGCTCGCCACCTGCGCTTCGTCGTGGTAGGCCAGGGTGCGGAAGAGGAGTGGCTGCGAGAGAACATGCGGCATGCAGAGCTGCCAGGTGTGCTGCGCGGCGAAGCGCTGGCGGAGACCTTCGCCAACATGGACGCGTTTGTGTTTCCATCGCGCACTGACACCTTCGGCAACGTGGTGCTGGAGGCATTGGCTTCTGGCGTGCCCTCGATCGTCACCGACAGCGGGGGGCCGCGCTTCCTGGTGCGCGATGGCGAGACCGGTTACGTCACACGCAGCACGGTAGAGCTGGCTGCGCGCGTGTTACAGCTCGCGCAGGACTCCGCGCTGCGTGAGCGAATGGCTCTGGCCGCTCGCGAACATGCTCTGAAAGCCTCCTGGGACGCGGTCTTCGAGCAGGTATATGCTGCCTACGAGCAAGGTTTGCGCGATGCCGCGCACCATGGCAAGCGCGTTCGGGCCAAGATGCGCCGTGGTGTCGTCGTAAGCCAGGCCGGCTGATCCTCATTACAAAGGAGAAGGATGATGAAGCGTGCAGCGAGTCTTGGCAACGTTCTGGCCCTGGCGGGCTTCTGCATCCTCACGATTTCCGGCTTCACGCGGCAGGTTGTTGCACAGCAGCATCTGCTGAGCTCGGGAGCGGCGGCAGAGAGTCCGGTCGCTCCGGTGCTGGCTCCGCTTCCAGTCAGCACTGTCATCCATGGGCTTGAGGAACGCAATGCGCAACGCACCGCGGCTCTGATGGGATATACGGGAACGCGCGTGTATCGCCTGGAGTACAAAGGGTTCCCCGGTGATCGCGACGCCGAGATGACGGTGCATGTCGAGTTCACCGCTCCGGGGACAAAGCACTTCACCATCATCTCCGAGAGCGGGTCGAAGATGCTGGTGAATCGAGTTCTGAAGAAGCTGCTCGAGAGCGAACAGGAAGCTGCGAGCCCGGAGAATCAACGCCAGGTTGCGCTCACGGCCGCGAACTACCAGATGGATCTTGTGGGCTTCCAGCCTGTGCCGGATGAGGGCCGATACACACTGCGCCTCACGCCGAAGACCGGGAACAAGTTCCTTTATCGCGGAGATATCGTCGTCGATGCGCATGACTTCGCGGTGACGCACATCGCTGCAGAGCCCGCGCGCAATCCTTCCTTCTGGATCCGCAAGACCGAACTCGAACACCGCTACACCGAGGTGGAGGGTTTCTGGCTTCCGGCGGAGAATCGAACCATCAGCCAGACCCGCATGGGTGGTCGCGCGACGCTCACCATCGAATACCGTGACTACCACATCACCCACGCAGCGTCCGCGAGTGCAGGTCGCTGAGGGCTGGCTCGCACAACAGCCTGTTGTGCTGTCACGCGTTGTGGCTAGACGACGCGTCCGATCAACGGATCGCTGAAGCTCGGGGGGCCTGTCTCGACACGGCGGGCATCGTGCATCTCGTGCGTGGAGCCTTTGCTGCTTATCGTGACGTCGTACCCTCCGTGCTGACGCGATAGTTCGAGCGCAACGGTCCACTCCACATTGAGTGCGAGGCTCAAGGTCTTGTGAGCGTTGTCCCGGCCCTCGGGAAGGTTCTCCACTCGCTACCGCCGGTCAGGCGATGGACAAAGCATCGAGAGCGCGGTACCCGCACGCACGGGCATCGGCTGAAGCCCGGAACGGGAGCCGCTGGGCCGATCGGGACGAAAAATGGATGGCGATGGGCGGGGGATGTGGAAAGTGTGCGTTCCGGGGCCATGGATTAACGCTGCATTCGCAATTTCCGGGCCCCGATCAGAGATGCTGATATCACGCCAGGTTTGAATTCGAAACCATCCCTGTCCGGTTGCGGGCCGAGATGCGTTGCGCCGCCGGTTCAGGTTACCGTCCGAAGGCCGATTCGCTCTGGCTTGCCTGTGCTGCCTATCTACGCTGTTCAACAAGGGTTCCGTGGTCAGGCTCAGTTCAAGGTCAACTTACGTTAGCGGTAAAGAAAAGAGAGAAAGCTGTTGACACCACTGGCAACGACTATTTAGTGTTGCGGCCCGTTCCCGAAGATCCATTCCATGCCGCGCTGCCCGAGGTTTTTGGCTGAGAATCGCGCAGGCCTGAAGACACCACAAAATGACTTTGATTTGTTCTATTTAGGAGAGAAAATCATGAGGCTATTGAACGCGATTGTGGGGCGCAGAAACATGCTCTGCATACTCGCCCTGGCCACCGCTTTGCTGCTCACACCCTCCGGCCACGCCCAGTTCGGCGCGGCGTCGGTTTTGGGCTACGTTCACGATAACTCTGGCGCAGTCGTGGCTGGAGCTCAGGTGACGCTCACCAATGTCGCCACGAACGTCGTGGTCAAAGCCAACACCGATAAGGATGGCAAGTTCGAGTTTGACTCGGTGCCGATCGGCAACTACCGCGTGACGACCTCGTCGCAGGGCTTCGCCACCGAGCAGACGGAAGTCTTCAACGTGGCCACCGACGCCCGTCAGCGCGTGGAAGTGAACCTGAAGGCTGGCGCGAACGTGACGGTCGACGTGACCGGCGCGGCGCAGATGCTGGACCTCGATACCAGCTCGCGCAGCACTGTGATCGCCACCCGCGAGGTCGAGAACCTACCGCTCAACGGACGTTCCTACGCCGACCTGGTGCTGCTCGCGCCGGGCACGCGCCGGTCGGTGTTGGAGAACCAGACCCCCTCCAGCCGCGAGGGAGCCTTCGACATCAACGGCCTGCGCTCGGAGTTCAACGAGTTCATCCTCGACGGCCTGGAAAACTCCAACTACGGCACGTCGAACCAAGGCTTCGAGAACGAGAACATCTCGCCTTCGCCGGATGCCCTGAGCGAGTTCCGCTTGGAGACCAACAATTACTCGGCCGAATACGGCCGCATGCCCGGCGCCGTCATCAACGCGTCCACACGCAGTGGCACCAACCAGTTCCACGGCCACGCGTGGGATTACATCCGCAACACTGACCTGAACGCAGCCGGCCCGATTGAGCCGGTGACCGGCAGGAAGCCGAGCCTCATCAGGAACCAGTTCGGCGCCACCCTTGGCGGCCCGATCTTCAAGGACAAGGTCTTCTTCTTCACAGACTATGAAGGCCTGCGCGCGATCTTTACCTACCAGCTCGCGCCGGTGTCTTTGCCCAACGCGCAACAGCGCCTCGGCCACTTCTTCTATAACGGCGACCCCACTAAGCCTATTCCGCTCTACAACCCGATCACTGGCATCAGCTACACCAATGGCGATATCTCATCGGGCGCGACGCCGTTCGCTCTCGCGGTGCTTGGGTATCTGCCCACGAACAACGTGAGCTCGAACCCCGCCAGCTCGTCGTACTACACGAACAACTACTCGAACGCACCGCGCGGCACCATCAACGACGATAAGGGCGATGGCCGCATCGATGCGCACTTCGCCCACTGGCAGATCTTCGGGCGCTTTAGCGAGCACCAGGAAGAGATCTTCGATCCCCCGACCGTAGGCGGTAAGTCCGGCGGCAATGCGAACTCGAACGTGAACATCCAGAACCGTCAGATCGCGGGCGGCGCAACGTGGATCATCAGCCAGAATAAGCTGCTGGACTTCCGCTTCGCCTGGACGCGCAACCTCGGAGGCAAGACGCCCTACTCGGCCGGCCAGCCCTCGCTGCTCACGCAGTACGGCATCACGGACGGCCTCCCGACGGATCCTAAGCTGATCCGCACGCTGAACGCGCAGTCCATCAGTGGCTTCGCGCAGCTGGGCAACCAGTCGTCGAACCCGCAGTTCCAGTACCCCTCTCTCTACAACCCGAAGGTTAACTACACCTGGGTCATTCCACACCACTCGTTGAAGTTCGGTTATGAGCAGCAGATCATCCACACCGAGGTGAACGACTTCAACCCCAGCTACGGCCAGGACAACTACGCCAGCAAGTTTGCAGCGGGACCGGCTGGCCTCTTCCCCACCTGCGGTGGCACCGTCACAACGAATTGCAATCCAGCAGCTTCCAGCGACACCCAAATTGCACAGGCAGCCGAGGTCGCGGACTTCCTGTTCGGCAACCGCAGCTCCTACTCCCTTACGAACTACACGATCGTCAACCTACGCCAGCGCTACTTCGCCGGCTACTTCCAGGATGACTATTCCGTCTCGCCCAAGCTGACCATCAACGCCGGTCTGCGCTACGAGGTGATGACGCCGCAGTGGGAGCGCGACAACAAGCTCGCGAACTTCAACCCCACGAACAACACCCTCACCCAGGCCTCGAGCGGCAGCATCTACAACCGCGCGCTGGTCCATGTTCCGATGAAGAACTTCGCTCCCCGCCTCGGCTTCTCGTACGCCATTGACCCGAAGACCGCTTTACGCGGCGGCTACGGCCTGGTATACGCGCAGTACAACCGTGAGGGTGGCGAGAACAACCTGACCTACAACGGGCCGAATGTAGTCAACGCCGCGATCAACAACCCCAGCCCGTTCGTCACCCCGGTGGGCTCGAACCTCTGCACCAGCGACACTCAGAACCAGGCCACTTGCTTCCGTCAAACGCAGCAGGGTTATGCGTCCGGTCTCACCAGCTCGGCTAACTTCAACCCGCTGCTGGTCACCACCCGTTACATCCCCTCGAACTTCTCCACCGCCTACGTGCAGAGCTACTTCCTTGGGGTGCAGCGTACGCTTCCCTGGGGCGTGATGCTGGATGTCGCGTACGTTGGCAATACGGGCCGTCGCTTGCAGATCCTGGCGGACTACAACCAGGCAGCACCTTGCCTCCTGGCCACCGTGGCCCTCTGCAACGCTGCCGGGCAGACCTACCAGGCACGTCGCCCGGTCCCCACCTTCGGCGATATCGAGATCTCGATGCCGGAGGGTTCATCCAGCTACAACTCGGTCCAGACCAAGCTGGAGAAGCGCGTGGGCGCTCTGCAGTTTCTCAACTCGTTCACCTACAGCCGCGCGTTCGATCTCTCTTCGGGTCACCTCGATGCGAACAACGGTGACAACTCGCGCGTCAACTTTGCCAACCCCCGCAACGACTACGGCCCATCGAGCTATGACCAGCCCATCGACAACACGACCTCGGTGGTTTGGGATCTTCCCTATGGCCATGGCCAGCACTGGGGCCAGAACGCCCATGGCTTGATGAATGCAGTACTGGGCGGATGGCAGCTGAATCTGATCAACACCATGACCAGCGGCATGCCGTTCAACCTCACCTACTCCAGCTCCGCTTCAAGCTCGACTACTGCCGGTCCGCTGTTTACTTCGGACCTCGTCACGTTGCGTCCGGAACACATCACCGGCACACCGTGGCGCAACCCGAAGTCGGCGTTCACCAAGGCCACCAACACAGCGTCGCTGACGAACTATCTACCGTTCACCAGCTACGCCTACCCTTCGAACGCCACCTATGGCAACACCTCGGCGTATGGCAATGTCTCGCGTAACAAGTTCCGCGGCTTCCTCTACTTCGACACCGACTTCGGTCTGCACAAGCAGTTCGCTCTGGGTTCGGATCGAGTGAAGTTCGACTTCCGCGCGGAGCTGTTCAACGCGCTCAACGTGACCAACTGGGCAGCACCGGACGGAGCCTACTCCGACGGTAACGGCAGCTTTGGCGCCATCGGTAGTTCTTTCCCCGCACGTCAGGCGCAGTTCGCCGGCAAGATCATCTTCTAGGATCTTTCTCGAACCGTATGGCGTGTATTCACGGCGAGGAGCGCAATATCGGCTCCTCGCCGTTTTCTTTGGTTGAATGAAGAGGTCCGCGGGTCGCGGACAAAGGAGATTCCAGTGTTGAATGACAAGGCGAACGTCCCGATGGTGTGCCTGACGATGGGCCTGGCGATAGGTTTGGGAGCTCTGAGCCTCGGCGCGCTTCCCTCAGCGGCGCAGACGGTGGCGCAGCAGGACAAGAGCGTGCACCTGAATCAGATCCAGGTAATCGGCTCGCACAATAGCTACAACCTGGGCTTTGCTCCGAGCGAGGAGGCCTGGATGAAGAAGATGAATCCGAAGGGCTATGCCTCGCTGGAGTACAAGCACGAAACTCTGACCAAGCAGCTCGACGGCGGTGTGCGGCAGCTCGAGATCGACATCGTGCAGGATGCCAAGGGCGGTCGCTTCTCGCACCCAAAGATCGTCGAGTTGACGAAGCAGGCTGGACTCCCAACGGACCCGGACTTCGATCCGCAGCATGAGATGGACAAGCCGGGCATGAAGGTCATCCACATCGGGGACCTGAGCGAGCGCAGCTCGTGCCATTTGTTTACAGGATGCCTCAGGGAGATCCGCGCGTGGTCGAAGGCGCATCCGCAGCATGTGCCGCTGTTCCTGCTGGTCGAGACGAAGCACGGGAACGTGAAGGAGATCCCTGGCAGCGTTTACGCGGAGGACTTTACTCCGGCAGCCTTCGATGCACTCGATGCAGAGATCCGCTCAGTGTTCTCCGATGGCGAGATGATCCTTCCCGATGCCGTGCGAGGAAGCTATCCCACGCTGAATGCGGCGATCAGGGCTGGCCATTGGCCTACGCTCGCAGAGAGTCGCGGCAAGGTGATCTTCCTGATGGATCAGCGTCCCATGGAGACGGTGTACACCGAAGGCCATCCTTCGCTGAAGGGGCGCATTCTGTTCACCAACGCCGTTCCGGGCGAGCCTGATGCTGCATTCACTGAGGAGAACGGCGGCTCACGCGAGAGGATCGATGGGCTGGTACGCGAAGGATACCTCGTGCGCGCCCGTGCCGATGACAGCACGGTGGCGGCGCGGACCAACGATACCACTCGCCGCGATGAGCTGCTGGACAGCGGAGCGCAGATGATCTCGACTGACTATCCGCTGTCCGAGCCCTCGCAGTGGACTGGTTATTCGGTGGGCTTCAGCAATGGGCTGCCCGCGCGGTGTAATCTTCTCAACGCACCGAAAGGCTGCAAGGATACGTTGCTGGAACCGGGAGCGAAGAGCGGTGGTACGCCGTCACCCTCGAACCATCCAGGGCCTGCGGCGGATAGCAAGTAGTCGCCCTGCAGGCTCG
>NZ_JBMHYI010000048.1:0-31261 GCF_058498515.1 Bryocella sp. | reverse complement strand
GATGAAGCGGCTGCTGCCGTGCGGATGCAGGGCGGACGCGGCGGTTTCGAGTTCAGATTGGGTCAAGGTGAAGAAAACTCCCGACCTTCAGCCTAGCATCCGGCGGGGATGGGCAGACGTGACTGCGGGCACAGGTTGGGATGAGATTTCATGGGGTTGCAAGCGAGGAGAGGTTACTGATAATCGCTCTGCTTGTTGTGGTCGCGGAAGGGGATGCGGTAGTTGATGCCGATGAGGAGGATGGTGGGGGTGATGTGGTCGTTGGTGCCGAGGGTCCAGGACTGATATTGGTAGTCGAACTTGGCTTGGAAGTTACGGATGAGGTCGAGATCGACGCCACCACCGTAGTTGAAGACGATGGAGTTGTCGCCAAGGTAGGTAGTGTTCTGGTTGAAGTGGATGGTGCCGGGGCCGACGAGGAAGTCGGCGTAGGGGTGAAGGACGTGGAGAACGCTGACCCTGCCCTGGAGGCCGATGAGGTAGGTGCGCTCTTTGGTGGCGGTGCTGCTGTTGAGGTTGACACGGGCCTCGAGGGAGGGCGCGATGGGCAGGCGATGGAAGTAGCGGGTGAAGTCGACGCCGAAGGCCGCGCCGTTATTGCGACCGGTGGCGTAGGCGGGATTGGCGTTTTCATAGCCAGCGAAGACGGAGATGGCTTCGCTCTTGTAAGCGGTGGGGATGTTTTGCGCGTGGGTGCATGCGATGGGCAGCGCGAGGAAGAGAGTTGTGAGAAAGAAGCGGTTGCATGATCTGCGCCAGGCGCGCGAAGGGAGTGTCATGGTCTATCCAGTCGGGGTGATTTAGCGGCCGTTTGAGCTCTGGGAGTTAGGACGGCAGTTTAAGTCAAGGCGCTGGCTGAGGCGGGATTCTTTCTGCGATGGGCAAGAAAGAGAGGGTGCAGACTAGGCCTGCACAGCTGATAACGGTAGACTTGTGTGCGGAGCACCGCGCCCAAAAATGAGATGGAAGAGGGATGCGGCGCTGCAGGTTTTCAATCGCTGAGAGAAGAAGAGACTTCAACCTTTATGACGAATTATCTTGAGCTTCCGGTGGGCGCAAAGGCCCCCGAGCTGGTGAATGCCGTGATCGAGATTCCGCTCGAGGGCATCAGCAAGTATGAGTACGACAAGCAGCTGCATGTGTTCCGGCTGGACCGCAATCTGTTTTCGCCAGTGCACTACCCGGGTGATTATGGATTCATTCCCAGCACGCTGGGCGACGATGGCGATCCGCTGGATGTGCTGGTGCTGGTCGATACGCCGAGCTTTCCGGGCTGCATCCAAACCGTGCGGCCGATCGGTGTGCTGGACATGATCGACCAGGGCGCGGGCGATGAGAAGATCCTGGCGGTAGGTGAGGGCAACCCGCGCTACGACAATATCAACTGCTACTCGGAAATTTATCCGCACATCCTGAAGGAGATTACGCACTTCTTCGCGATCTACAAGGATCTCGAAGGCAAGCGCGTTGAGGTGAAGGGCTGGAAGGATGCGGAGACGGCCCGCGCGATCATCGTGGAGGCGCAGCAGGCTTTTGAGGCCAAGAAGGCGGAGCTCGCGGCGAAGTAGCTCAGGCTAAGGTGTTTCGAGTCGTGCGCTTTGCGAAGACCCTGCCGAGCAGGTAGACAATTGCGCCGACCGCACCGATCAGGGCAGCGAAGAGGAGTGCAGGCATTCCGGCTACGTGCTCTCCACGCGCTGCCCAGAGCGAAAACAGCAGAACACATGCGGGGCCGAAGCCAATGGCGACGGCCCCGATGTTGCCTCCTGGGACGTGGAAGGGCCGCTTGAGGGCGGGCTCCTTCCAGCGCAGTACCGCGAGTGCCACGAACTCCAGCAACAACGCGGCGCCGTAGAGCACAAGATCGATGGAGATAAGGCGCTCGAAGCTGAAGTTCAGTGCGAGGGCCCAAATGCCGGCACAGAAGAGCACGCTGACCCAGGGGACGCCGTTCGCGGTCTCGCGCGTCAGGAGGCGGGTGATCGGGTTGGGGCTGCGGCCGGCGGATATGGTGTCGTGGGCCGCGTCGCGTGCAACGGCGAAGGGCACGCGCGTGTAGCTCATCATGAGCGGATTGAACATGCCGGCTCCGTTGATCATGCCGCCGAGGACAACTGCTCCGGCGAGTACAGGTCCGGCGAGCGAGCGCGCAGCGTCGGTCCAGGCTCCGGTGGTGAAGGCCTCAGGAGACATTCCCGCGAGACCCACGGCGAGCAGCGGAAGGATGTAGGTGAGCGCGACGAGTGCAGCGGCGGCCAGCATCGCCCGTGGGTAGTTGCGCTGTGGGTTCTCAACCTCCTGCGCCACGGTCGAGGCGTTGTCCCAGCCCATGTAGTTCCACACGGTGACGGAGGCGGCGGTGGCGAGATCGCACGAGGTCACCGGCTGCAGCAGAGCTCCCGTGCCATGGCCATGCCAGCGCCAGAGCGCGAAGCCGATCATGGCGACGAAGGGGGCGAGCAGGATGACCATGAGTACGACGGAGCTGTCGCCGACGGCCTTGGCGCCGCGGAGGTTCCAGAGCGTGCAGCCGAGCACGACGGCGAGTTCCCACCCCAGGGCGCGATGGCCCGCAGTCCAGGAGGGCGCGAAGCGGCCCAGGTAGGTAACGAAGATGACGGGGTAGATGGCCATGTCGAAGACGCTGGCGGCCATGGACAGCCAGGCCTCCTGGAAGCCCCAGAAGGGTCCGAGCGCGCGGCGCACCCAGACGTAATAGCCGCCTTCGTCGGGCAGGGCGCTGGCGAGCTCGCCAACCATGAGTGCGACGGGAAGGCTCCAGATCAGTGGTATGAATGCCAGCAACAACAGCCCGCGGACGTAGCCCGCACCGCCGAGGATGTCCTCGAGCCCATAGGGCCCACCGGCGACCATGAAAAAAGTCGCTCCGATGAGGGGAAGCAGGCGGACACGATCGGTGCGGGCTAGGCGCAATCTTTGGGAGACCTCAGAGTGGCTGGGATAGCGGGGGCGCTCGCTAGAATGTAACGGAAAGCCGGGTTGGGAGGGGTACGAATTACGGTGCCGCCAAGGATCTCCGGGCGACTGGCTCTCGCTGGCGGCTAAGGTATAATCAGGTTCTGCGTCACGTTGGGGCACCACGGTTGTACCCGTAGGAGAGTTGGCCGAGAGGCTGAAGGCGGCGGTTTGCTAAACCGTTATAGGGCCCTAAAGCTCTATCGAGGGTTCGAATCCCTCACTCTCCGCCATATTGTCTGTGCCGATGGTTCTCTCGGTTGCAGAAGCTAAGAAAAGCCCGCGAAAGCGGGCTTTTTGCTTGGGAAGTTCTATCGAGAGAAATCCTCTGCCGCGACCTCTTGAGAGGTTTCTCCGCCCTTGCTTTCTCTCGCATTCCTCGGCCGAGGCATCCACTACCCCATCGCCCTCGAAGGCGCCCTCAAGCTCAAGGAGATCTCCTACATCCACGCCGAATGCTACCCCGCCGGCGAGATGAAGCACGGCCCCAACGCCCTCATCGACGAAACCCTCCCCGTCGTCGTCATCGCCACCAAAGACCCCTCCGACCCCTCCTCCGTCCTCAAGTACGAAAAGACCCTCTCCAACATCCAGGAAGTCACCGGCCGATCCGGCCGAGTCATCGCCATCGCCATCGCCATCGAAGGCGACCACGAAATCTCCCAGCTCGTGGAACACGTCATCCACATCCCCCCCACCCACGAGCTCCTACTCCCCATCCTCGAAGTAGTCCCCCTCCAGCTACTTGCCTACCACATAGCCGTACGCCGAGGCTGCGACGTCGACCAACCCAGAAACCTGGCGAAGAGCGTGACGGTGGAGTAAGAGTATGTACATACTGTGCGGAGCACGTTCGTTTTGCTTTCAGCGACATAGCCGCAAAACCGAGATTTGCGCGCAACTGGCACTGTAGTTTTCTTGGGAAATATCATCGTTCGGCGGTTTTGACACGATTTCAGAGCATTCCGTATCACCCTGCCATGCAATTCACCTACGACCAGCGCAAGGCCGCCACCAACCTACGCAAGCACCGCGTCAGCTTCGACGAGGCCATCACCGTCTTCGCCGACCCGCTGCGGGCCGCGTGGCCGGATGAAGATCACTCTTGGGAAGAAGAGCGGTTCACCACGCTCGGCCAATCCACCCGTGAGCGCATCCTCTTCGTCGTTTACACTGAGTCCGACTCCATCGTGCGCCTCATCGGCGCACGTGTCGCCACCGCGACCGAGCGCCACCTCTATGAAGAAGTCAACGAAGGCTGATCCCCTCGCCGAGCGCAAACTGGACCTGTCCAAGGCGGTGCGCGGCAAATACACGAACCTGCTCGCCAAGGGCACGAACGTGGTCGTGGTCGAGCCTGATCTCGCGGAGCAATTCCCCGACTCGGAGTCCGTAAACCGAGCGCTCAGGGCTCTTCTCGCCATCCGCCAGCAGCTGATGCAAACAGAGTTGAAGCAGGCAGCCCCCAAACGCTCCCGCGCCGCGTAGTTCGAGGGTTCAGTCGCCCGCGCAGTACGTCCCCGCCGCAGTCCCCATAGACCCACCCAGCACCGTCATCCTGAGCGAAGGTTCGCGGCCTCACGCGAACCGCAGCCGAGAGACCTGCATTTCCGCCCGTTCGAGCACTCCCATGTGCGCTTCCGGCCGGAACCCGATAACCCGTACAACACACTATGTGCATCTCCCAGCCAGTTGCTACCGCTCCCGATCCGGGAAGTGGCCGCCTCCGGCTCCTCACTGCCACCTAGCCGCAATAAGACGCTGTGACGTCGATCAGACTATTAGTCCGGAGAAGCCGGTGAGGGGCGAATAGAGCGCAACCCACGACGATTGGAAGGGGATTTTCTCGCCCCTCTCGGGGCGACTGAGACCTTGCCGGACGAGTTCTCGATATGTTCAAGGTGAGAGCGGAAGATCGCATCAACAAGCCGGGTGGCTGCGGACGTGACACGTGCGAGCACAGCCAGCTGCTCCTTGCACGAGACACTGTCAGTTTCTTCAGGGTAGTTGATCGTGTGGCTCGTCTCGCCCCATAGCTCCTCCGCTAGGGTTCGAACTTGGATCTCACATGTGTATTTGCTCTTGCTGAAGGTTTGAAGAATGTAATGAACGCTGGTATATAGAGTTTCGCTCTCCTTCGTCTTGATTCCAATACCCTCAAAGTAGGCTTTAGTTTCGTCATCCCAGGTCCGTGCCGTTGGTTCGCCGATGAGTTGGTACCGTGCTTCGTCTAGCCGGTTCTTAAGTGCCCTGTCCAAATTCGCCATCTGCCTAGTGTGTAGGTGCAAAATCCTTATGCCAGCCAGGTCGTAAAATTCGGTGAAGAAATTGTCTTTGTTGATCCCAAACTTCTCCTGATGCTCTTTCGCGTACTTGATCTTCCGCTCTAAGCTGTCCTTCACGTGCTCAGGATCCTTAATCCTCCATTTGATGGAGTGGATATATTTTCCGAGCTCTTTGTCTGCGAGAATCTGGCCCTTTAGCTGGTCTAATGCCAACGCGACCTCATCGCGGTTGGCTTTATATAGCTCCACAAGATCATTCACCAATTTTTTCTCTGGTTTCGTCACCTAGCACGCTCCAGGATCCTTTTCGCGATCCCGTGGAAGGCCCGTGCTGCATCACTTCTTTGCGCTGGCGTACCCGCGTCCACCTCAGACATCGGGACCCCCTGAACCTGCGACGCGTTCGCGATGGTGCCGAAGTCTTTCACCTGTCCGAGTTTGTTGATTTCTAGCGAACTAGAGGCAAGTTTATTGTCGATCTTTCGGAGCGGAGTTATGAGATCCGACATGATTCTTCGCTCGATGCGAGCGAGGTATCCGGCAAACGCTTGGGAGACAACTCCACGGTATACTTTGAATCGCTGAGGTATATAACCCAACATCTTAGGTGATCCCGGGATCAGGTAAATATCCTCCGGCGCGAGCTTCGAAATGAGGGACCATTGTGTTATCCAGCTAGTGAGAGTAAGCCCCATTGTTCGCAGCGCCCTCAGCGAAAACTGATCGCAGGCGGCCGGGACGATGAACCCATCACAATCAAGAAGAATCACTCTGTTGAGTGGGCCAATATTCGGACCGCAATCGTAGAAAACTATATCGATCTCGTGCTCGCCGCAGAGTTGATTGACCAGGCTGCTTAGAGCCATCGTCCCTCTAAGGCCGCGCATCTTCCGCTGAAGGCATTCGCTCCAAAAGCTAGAGAGTTCCTCCTCGAACTCGGAGAGTCTTATGTCGCCGCAGGCCAGAAAGAGATTCTCGATGCTGAGCTCGATAGCTTGAAGAGATCCGACCTCACCCACCCCTTCTGCCACTGGCTTGATCGCAGACCACACGGTGCGCCCATCGGCAGAATCGGAATTTGCAAGAAGGTCGTCAAGGACCGATTCTTCGAGGAGGCAGGAACTGAGGTTGCACTGTGGGTCGGTGTCAACGAGTAAGACACGCTTCCCCATATCCGCAAGCGCCGCAGCGATATTCACGGTTAGTGTGGTCTTACCAACGCCACCCTTGTGATTGAAAATCGCAAATCGGAGCGCCTTGTGCCGCTTCTTACTCGTCTGAGGCACCGATAGCCTCTCTCTCCGGTCTTCCGGCTTGGGTCCGTTTATTTCTCTTTCTCGGTTTGGCGCTCGCCATTGCGGCTCGCGCCTCATCACGGTTCGGTAACGCTTGGACGAAGAGTTCGCCGGCCGCGCTCAGTTGCTTGTTTCCCTTAGACACGGGGATTATATAGCCGCTCTTGGCGGCGTCATTTACCGCCAGCGCTGCATTGGCGAACTTCGGCTGCGCCGCGTCGGTATTCAACTTGCTAATGTCCAAAGTCTTGAAGTGGGGGGTATCCCTGAAGTGCGTGAGATAGTAAGCCAAGCACGCAACCCTTTCTACACCCGTCCGCGGCTGCTTCTGAAGTACAAACTCCTTTGCTGAGAGTTCCTGCCGGACCGGCTGGCTATTACTAAGGGAGGCGGGGGCCGCATGAGATGGCACAACCCCGCGACCCTCTGTGAAGCCAGCGGAGGGAGAAACGCCGAAAAATGTCGTGATCGTATCTATGAGGCGCTTTCGGCCAGCTGGCCTCAACCGGCGGCAAATCTCGAGAACAGCCGTAAGGTCCTCAATAGCGATATCGTCCTCGGAGATAGCCTCCGGCGTTACCTCGTGGTCAAGCATGCTGAATCCCCCACTTATCGTTGCCCTGAATCCTATGCGAAGGGTCCACGCTTCTCAACCAAAATCCGGAACGACCGGTTCCATCCGGGGAGCCGTCACAACGCCGCCCGCAGCTCCCTAGCCTCACCACTCAGAGATCGACTACCCCGGCAACCCCGCGTCCATCCACTCCTTGAACAGCGCGACCTGCTCCTTGCTCCACGGCGCATCCTGCGGCATCTTGCCCGACGCCACCGCGTGGTACACATGCCCCGCGTTCTCCGCGACGCACATCCACGCCGCATCATCCAGCCGAACCCCTGCCAGCTTCATGCACGCAATATCTCCCGCACGAAACAGCGGCCGAATATCTGTAGCAAAGCTGAGTGCCATCAACCCTCCTCAAATCCATCGCACCAACCCAGCCACTCTACATCCCCCAGCCTACCCCGCCACCCCTGCATAAGAGTGGTGGGGTTTAATCACTGAGGAATCAGCCATTTACCGTAAATTGACTGGACTCGCCCCCATCGACAGCCGATCCTGAGAGCAGCATCAAAGGGTCTCTGTATGTTTCACAAAATCGCTCGTCGCTTCGAAATCCAACCCGAAACACCCGCCTCCACACCCCACACCAGCCCCACCAACCTGCACGTGATGCCCGCCCCCACCGGGCGCGCACTCGCTGGCTCTCGCCTCATCGACCTGGCCGTCATCGCCTCCCGCCGCTGCTCCGCCTTCTTCGCGGAGGCCGCCGTCCTCGTCCTGGTCTTCGGCATCCTCGACTACTTCATGCTCAAGGGCCGCATCGAGCTCGGCTGGATCCTCGGCGCGCTGGCCATCTCCCTCGGCCTCCTCGCCGCCAGCATCGCCATGGACTTCACCGCCCATAGCTGGGTCAAAGCGCATCCCTAGCGTCCCCGCCGAAAACTCCGCAGTTCCCCCCGAAGCCGATCCGGACTGAGCGCACCCCCGCGCTCCGAGATCGGCTACGCCGGCAGCCCCGCGTCCATCCACAGAGGACTGGCCTCCCAAAACCGGAGACCATCTCCCCTTCGGAGATATCCAAACGGAGGCTCCCTCCGTCTTCCGCACTCCCACGAATCCAGAGAGCACGCAAAACAAAGTGACCCCCCACCCGCTAACTCCCTAAGGCACAGGACGTTGCCTGTAACCCATGTGGAATCAATACTTGCGCTGGAAGTCCACCCCTAACTCCAAAGGAATCAATACTTACCCAAAACAAGGGGGGAGGGGGTACCCCGCGCTTTCATGCCGTCGGAAAACAACCATCCCCGCCCCGCGTGCTTCTGATTACCTGACGGCCCACCGTCGCGAGGCGCACGGATGCACACGAGCCCACACATCCATCATGTTGATTTCAGCCGCTATATCCAGTCCACCGAGGGCTCCCACACCCTTATCGTGTGGCTCATCATCGGGCTCATGGCAGGCTTCATCACCGGCAAACTCCTGCGCGGCGCAGGCTTCGGCCCCATCGCCGACATCCTCGTCGGCATGGTCGGCGCCCTCATCGGAGGATTCCTCATGGTCTCGCTCGGCTATGCCGGCAGCGGGGGCTTCCTCTATACGGTCTTCGTCGCCGTCATCGGAGCCGTCCTGCTCACCTGGCTGCTGCGGCTCGTTACCGGGGGCCGCTTCCGCAACTTCTAACCGTGCCGGCCGTGGCTATCGCCCTCTGCGATAGCCTCGCAACCCGAAGCGGTAGACGACCGCCCCCGTGGCCACCGTCGCCCATTCGCTTCCGCTCGTCGTAATCGGCGAGTTGTAGTGCTGGAACTGGGCGTCGGCCTTGATGCTGAAGTGCGTTGTCAGGTCGATATCCACTCCCGCACCGGGCGAGTAGACGTTCGATAACGACTGCAGATAGATGGTCGAGCCATCCTTGCTCAGTAGGCCACCATCCTGGTAGTTCAGCTCGCCCCGCCCGAACAGGAAGTCCCCATACGGATGCAGCCGGCCATAGTGCTTCTCCAGCCGGATCCCACCCATCCCATTCTTCAGCGCCACCACCGAACCGTCCGACACCGGGTACGTCCCGCGCAGCTCAATCGCCGGCTGGAACCCGAAGAAATGGAAGATCTCGAGGTCGACGCCTGCCGTCGCCCCGGCGTTGCGTCCGTTGTACATCCCAACGTAGGTTCCGTTGATGCCCGCGAAGACGCTCAAGCGAGTCGGCCGATCCGCAGTGGGACCAGCCTGGGCGCGGACCGTGGGAACGGCAGCCAAAGCAGCAGCGAGCAGGAAGGCAGCGAAGCGGAGCAGTCGGCGCGTCAGGTAAGTCAAAGCAGATCCTCGTGGGCTTTGGGAGTCGAGTCCATTATCACCGGGACCGTCGTGGTGCGCCGGCGCTCTCGCCTGGGTTTTTGGGGGTGATCCCCGGTCATCGCACAATTGCGGGAAGCGGGAAACCGCAGGCTCTCGGTGGCAAACTCAGTAGCGGACCACGCGGTCCGCATGACCCGAGAGCCACCAGCACGGCGCGTTGCCGCCCTGGGGATAGAGCGAATGGCTGCACGGCGTCGTAGCCTCGCCGGTAGGGAAGTACTCCTCCTTGTTGCCCTTTTCTTCTGCGGCTACGGAGTCATAGGTCTCCACCGAGCCCATGCCGCTGCCACGCGAGACGCGCACCTTCCAGACGATGAAGTCGATGGGATAAAGGGCGAGCGCGGCGACGAAGACCCAGAGCAGGGCTTTGCCCAGCAGTCGCAACCAGAATCTGGCCCACATGCGGGGCACCTCCTGAAAGAGTTTGTGCTCCCAAGCTAGCAGACGGCGCCGCCGAGCTTCGAGTCGCGGCAACAGGGAAGCATGGAATGCTTTCGGTCGATGGTGACAGGAGACCAAGAGAAACTCGAACGAGCGGCTGAACGTCTGACTCCAACGGGTACACTCTTACCGTGATGAAGTCTCGCTTTTTCTGCGCCTTTTTGGCGTTCCCTCTGGGGTTAGCGGCGCAGACAGGCTCCGTGCATTCCGCGGCGCCGCTGCCCGACGCACCCATCCCGCAGCTGTCGGATTCCTACAGTTCCGCCTCGTTGCCGGAATTGGCTGAGACCACACTGCCGCAGTCTCCCACTCCGGCGGGTTCCTCCACCGGTTCTTCGTCGAGCACGCAAAGCGCGGAACAGCAAGCCAAACAGCCGAATAGCACCGAGGACGATGAGGCGCGAAGGCGGCGTGAGATTGCCGAGCAGGAGAAGCAGCGCCTGTTAGGTATCGTGCCGGAGTTCAACCTGGTCAGCAGTGGTGAAGCGGCGCCGATTGGTCCCAAAGAAAAGTTCAGCCTGTTCATCCACAGCGCCTTCGACCCATTCCAGTTTGTGCTTGCGGGCATCGACTCCGGGATTGAGCAGGCGGAGAACACCTACCCGGAGTGGCACCAGGGGTTCGCGGGCTTTGCCAAGCGATACGGTGCTTCCTACGCGGACAGCTTCGACGGCAATCTGTGGGGCAATGCGATTCTTCCTTCAGTGCTGCACCAGGATCCGCGCTATTTCCGTATCGGCACCGGTACCTTCAAGCACCGCCTGATGCTGTCAATGCTTTCGACGGTCCGCTGCAAGGGCGACAACGGGAAGTGGGAGCCGAACTACTCCAACGTCCTGGGCAACATCATTGGGGGCGCCGTCTCGAACGTTTATTACCCGGCATCGCAACGTGGCGTAGGGCTGACCTTCGAGCGAGGATTGACGGTGACGGCGGAGGGAACCTTTGGAGCGTTCCTCGAGGAGTTTTACCCGGACTATATGAAGTGGAAGCAGCACCGTCACGAACGGAAGGTCGCGGCGGCTGCAGCGAAGCAGCCTTAGTCTTGCCGGCGGATCACGCTACAGGTTGAAGAGCTCGCGCAGGCGCTTGGTCTGCGAGCGGCTGACAGGGATCTCCGTCTGCTTGCGGTCGTCCATGCGCAGCTGATAGGTGGACTTGAACCAGGGCACGACCTCGCGGATGTGCTGGATATTGACCACGAAGCTGCGGTGCGCGCGCCAGAACTGCTCGGGGTCGAGCTGGTCCATCAACTCTTCGAGCGTGCGGACGTTGGAATCGCCTTCGCCCGTGTTGGTCACAACGGAGATGCGGCCCTCCTCGATCGAAGCGAAGCAGACGTCCTTCTGATCCACCAGCAGCAGGCGGTTCTGCGTGCGCACGACTACCTTGCCGATGCGTGGTGGCTGCCCGTTGCGCTCGATCATGCGCAGCAGGGCGTCGAGCTTGGCTTCGGCTCCGGCGACGATGCCGGCGATGGTGCCGCGTCCCGGTCCGGTGTGCGCCTCTGCGGTGGATTCGTCGATGTCGCTATCGTTGTCTCCTGAGTCGGTAGCGCGGATCATCGTGGGAAGTGATTCGGCGGCGTGCTCGGGCTGACGGTCAGCCGCACGGTCGATGGTGGTGAGCGCGAGGCGCGCTCGGACCTTATCGAGAGTCTTCACGACGCGCGAGGCGTCGAAGGGCTTGAGCAGGTAGTCGACCGCGTTGACCTCGAAGGCGCGCACGGCGTACTGGTCGAAGGCGGTGGCGAAGACGACTTCGGGAAGGCGGGCGCGCTTGTCGAGTGACAGCACCTTCTTGAGCACAGCGAAGCCATCGAGGCCGGGCATGCGCACGTCGAGGAAGACGACATCGGGTTTGAGGGTGCGGATCTGGTCCACGGCGTCGATGCCGTTGGAGACCTGGGCGAGTACGTCCACGTCGCCGGCGGCATCGAGCAGATACTGCAGCTCCTGCCGGGCCAGAGGCTCGTCATCGATGATCAGCGCTGTGAGCGAAGTGGCCATCAGAGAGGCCGGGGCATGGCCTGGGGTTCATTCTACGCGTCGAGGCATCGCGCGAGGCCTGGCTAGCCGCGAAGGCTAGTCGCCGTCGGAGTAGACGCGCAGGCGGGATGGTGCGCCGTCGGCGGCCAGGTCGTGTCCGCACTGGGTGCAGTAGACGTCCGTGATGCGCACGCCGCGGTGGCAGATGCCGCAGACCGGGGCGGTCTGGAACTGGCATTGCGGGCAGAAGTTGAAGCTGGAGGCGATGGAGGTCGCACAGTTGGGGCAGCGGGAGAGCTCGGGCTGGCGGAGCAGGAAGTAGACTACCGCGCCGATGCCGCCGGGCAGCACGAGGCAGACGAGCATCCACAGGGCTGGCGACATGCCGCGGCGCAGGGTGTCGCGGCTGACGTAGCCGAGCAGGAGCACGTAGCTGGCCCAGAGCGCGCCCCAGGTGTAGCTCATCATCAGCCGCAGCGCGAGGACCTCGTGCTTGTGGTGCGGCATGACCACGTGGAAGACCCACTGCATGGTGGCGAAGACGACGATGGCGCCGACGATGGACCAACGCGGGATCATCCGCAGCTCGTCGTCACCGTAGACCGAAGCGTTCTCCTGCCGTCCCGCGCTCCAAACGCTCATTACCGGGCCTCACCGTTCTCTGCAGGCCGACCGCGCCCGCGACGGAACCATACCATGAGCAGCAGCCCCACGGTAACGGGGAGGGACCAGACGGTGACCAGGAACATCTGGTCGCTGGCGTCGGGCACGCCATTGGGCGTGATGTCGTAGCCGTCCAGCAGGAACCATACGGCGTAGAAGATGGTGATCAGCAGCGTGGAGCAGAGGGCGACGGGCACCCAGAGGCTGCGTTGGCGGCTGCGCTGGGCCTGCATGACGAGCGCCTGCTCCCGCACCACGCGACGGGTGCGATTGACCACGGAGGCGCGTGCGCCGTTCATGAATTGCTTCTCGGAGAAGCGTGGACCGTCGTTCATCGATCAGCCTCCGGAATTCGCAGGGCGCGCAGGCGCATGAGCTCTGGTTTGAGGGCAGCGAGTCCGCGATAGAGCCGCGACTTGACGGTGGAGAGTGGAGCGCGGGTGACCTGCGAGATCTCTTCGAGGGCCATCTCCTCGTGGAAGCGCAGGCTGAGCACCTCGCGGTAGCTTGGCTCAAGGGTGAGCATGACCTTCTGCAACTCCGCGGCGTTCTCGCGGAACTGAAATTGATCGAGCGGGCTGGGGCTGTCCTCGACGATCTCGAAGGGACGCTCGTCGTCGCCGCCTTCGCGCATCTCGTCGAGCGAAGCCATGACGCGCTTGCGGGAGAGGTCGATGACGAGGTTGCGCGCGATGGTGAAGATCCAGGTATCGAAGCGCGCGCGGCCGTCATATTGGGAGCCGCGCTTGAGCACGCGAATCCAGACTTCCTGGAAGAGATCCTCGGCGACCTCGCGGCGGCTGGTGAGGAACATCAGGTAGCGCATCAGACGGTGCTGGTAGGTCTCGATCAGGTAATCGAGCAGCTCCGTGTCATGGCGCTTCAGTCCGCGTGCGATCGCAGCGTTGTCCAGCTCGCCCGTGTGGGCAATAGCAACAGCCTTGGCGACAGCGCCCCTCATGTCCGGTATGACGTCTCCCATACAGAAATAGTCTCTGAAAGCGAGGCTTCGTGCAGTAACGGTTTGTAACGAATTCCCAACCATTGTAAAGGCGACCGGCCGCGGTTCCAGGCCCGAATTTGTGACTCGGGCAGATACACTAAGGGGATGGACGTTTTGTACGGTCTGCACCCGGTGGAAGAGGCGCTGCGCTCCGGTGCGCGCCGCCTGGACCACGTGGCCGTCGCCCGCGAGCGCGAGGCCCGGCGCGACCCCAAGCTGGAGCGCATTCTCGAGCTTTGCCGCGAAAAGCGCGTGCGCGTGGTGACCGAGCCCCGCGAGCAGCTGACCCGCCACACCCGCACCGACCTGCACCAGGGCGTGGTTGCGTTTGTCGCGGAGCGGAGCTTTCTGGCGCTGGAGGACTTGCTCCAGGCGCCTGCAGGACCCTCTGGAAACCGATTTTTCCTGGCGCTGGATGGCGTCGAGGACCCGCACAACCTGGGAGCGCTGCTGCGCTCGGCCGATGGCTCGGGCGTGGACGGTGTAGTGCTCACGGAACGGCGGTCGGCGCCGATCTCGGCGGTCGTCGCGAAGACGTCGGCTGGCGCCAGCGAGCATGTTCGGGTCGCAAAGGTGACGAACCTGACCCGTGCGCTGGAGACGATGAAGAAGAGCAATGTCTGGATCGTGGGCCTGGACGAGCGCAGCACGCCAGACTATACGGACTTCGATTTCAAGCAGGATGTGTGCCTCGTGCTCGGGGCGGAGGGTTCAGGGCTGCACGACCTGGTGAAGAAGACGTGCGACTATCTGCTGCGGATTCCGATGGCCGGCAGTGTGAGCTCGCTGAATGTGTCCGTGGCCGGGGCGGTGGTGATGTACGAGGCGTTGCGGCAGCGTCGGACTGGAATCTCCGGCGACGCGTCCGCTGCCCAGCCTGCGGCGGCGGAGTCCAAAGCCAAGAAGCCGCGAAAGGGTTTAGGTTCCTGATGCAAGGATTTCTTCGGCTGCCGGCGGTGATGTTGCTCGCCGGCGCCACGCAGTGGGTGGGGGCGCAGACCGCGCCTGCGCCGACAAGTTCCGCGCCGCCTCAAGGCGCTGAAACACAAGCGCCAGCTGATTCTCCAGCCAAGCCGCACGGCAAGGTGCTCTTCCAGAGCCAGGGAGCTCCGCCGGAGCCTCCCGACCAGACGGGAGCCGAGGAGCCGCTGCCGCCGCAGACCGGTGCGATGTCCTCGTCGAATTCCGACGCCGCAGCCGCTGCGCCGGTGGAGATTGGCGACGCCGAAAAGCCGAAAGGCCCCGAGCTGAGCGATGCGGAGCGCAGTGCGCTGACAGTCACCAGCTACGATCTCGATGCGCGGCTCACGCCGGCTCGTTCGCGGCTGGCGATGCGTGCGATTCTGACGGTCCGCAACGACGGCAAGGAGCCGATGTCGCGGCTCGCGCTGCAGGTCTCGTCGACGCTGAAGTGGGATGCTGTGTCTCTGGTGACGCCGGCGGGGACGCAGAAGCTGGCGTTGGCACAGCACCTGATCGAGACCGACACGGACCATAGTGGACAGGCAAATGAGCTGGTGTTGGCGCTGCCTACGCCGCTGGCTCCGGGTGCGTCGGTGAAGCTGGATGCGTTTTACTCCGGCGCGGTTGCGCAGAGCGGAGCGAGGCTGGCTCGCATCGGCGCGGATCTTACGCAGGCCGTGGATGCGGATTGGGATTCGGCTGGACCGCGCGAGATTGCGTTGCGTGGCTTTGGCGATGTGTTGTGGTATCCGGTGAGTTCGCCGCAGTATTTCCTGGGGCAGGGCAATGAGCTGTTTGAGGCCATTGGCCGCATGCGGATCCGCGAGGCAGACGCGACGGTGCGTTTGCGCCTAGCTATCGAGTTCCAGGGCGAGCCTCCGGTGGCCGCGTACTTCAACGGACGGCGTGCGGAGCTGCATGCAATCTCAGACAACGCCGATGCTCCAGTGGCGACCAATGCGGGCATTGCGACGGCGGAGTATGCGGCTGAGCCTATGGGATATCGCGCGCTGAGCCTGTTCGTGCTGGCCGAGAAAGAAGTGCTGACAGCGCCGTTGCCAGTCGGCGCCGCAACGCCTGTGCGTCCTGCGACGGTGACGGCGGCTCCGGAGTTTAGTGCGGGGACGGAAAGTTCCAGCAACCCGGCGGCAGCTGCTGCGGCAGCCGCCAAACCGCAAGCCGTAGTCGCACCTGAGGCGGATGCGACGCAGGGACCGCCGCTGCTGGCCGTTTCTTCCGCGAGTGATCTCGTCACGAAGCAGCTCAACGATGCGGCGGAGAACGTTGCTCCGGTGATTGAGGACTGGTTCGGGCTGCATCCGCTGTCCGCGCTCACGGTCGTCGACCATCATGGGCAGGCGTTTGAGGATGGGCCGCTGGTGGTTGCTCCGGCGGCGGCGCTGACTTCGCGCGAGGATCCTTCCGCGCTGGTCTACAGCCTGGCCCATGCGTGGGTGCAGACGGGCCAGCCGTGGATCGATGAAGGGCTGGCGGGCTTTGCGTCGCTGGTGGTTACGGAGAGTCAGCACGACCGGGACACGGCGATCTCGCAGCTGAACGATCTGCTGCGTCCGTTGCTGATCGCGGAGCCGGAGTTCGACTCCGCCGCGGCTGCGAGTGCTCCGGATGCGGCGACGGGCCAGCCACTGATCGCGGCGACGTCGGAGGTGTACTACCGGCGGAAGGCTGCGGCGGTGTTCTGGATGCTGCGGTCGCTGATCGGCGACGAGGCGTTGAGCTCGGCGATCAAGACACTGGTTGCGGAGCCTCCCGCGAAGGGGACTGCGGAGGAGCAGGCGGTTGCGTTCGAGAGGCTGCTGGAGAAGACGGGAAGCACGGACCTCTCGTGGCTGTTCCATGACTGGGTGCTGAACGATCCCGGGCTGCCGGACCTGAGCTTCCTGGACGTGACGCCGCGTGCTCTGCCTGCGGGTAAGGGGCATGACTCGGGCTGGCTGGTTGCGGTGTCGGTGAAGAACGACGGCGGAGCCACTGCCGATGTGCCGGTGGTGGTGCGCTCGGGGAACCTGTCGCATGCGGAACGGATGCGGATCGCGCCGTACTCGCAGGCGGTGGTGCGCATCCTGGTGGAGGCTGCGCCGACGGAAGTGCTGCTGAACGATGGCAGCGTGCCGGAGATACGAACGTCGCAGCATGTGCGCACGCTGGTGACTGCGCCGAAGTAAAGATTCACGCCGGCTTACTTCTTCCGCTTACCCTTTTTCTTTGGGGCGGGAGATGCGAGCGCGGCGCAGGTCTGGGGCCCTCCCCAGGGACGGCCGCAGGTCACGTTGATGGCGACCGGCTTAGCGGAGTCGTCCTTTGCGGGAGCGGTGTCGGTCGTTTTCTTTGCGACTGCAGGCTTCTCAGCGGCAGGCTGCGCGGCATCGGGTTTCGGAGGAGCCAGCGGAGTCCAGACCTGGTCGAGGTTGTCGCCCAGTGGCGGCGCCAGCGCGATGTAGCTGCGCAGCTCGTCAGGAGCCACCGTGCCGGTCAGCGTGAAGGTGGAGGAGTTTTGGGTGACGAGGCCGCTCAGGGTGAGCGCGGGCTTGTCTTGGTTGGCGATGTTCAACGCTCCCAAGGCGAAGCCCTGCGGGGTTCCGGCAATCGTTGCAGCGGCCAGACGAGGGTCTGCGGTCGAGGCTGCGGGCAGCTCTCCATGGGCTTCGCCCTTCCACCAGCCGGGCTGGCCATCGGCGCCGGGCATCCACTCGCCGGAGGCGGAGACAGCGCCCTCGGGAGCGTGGATCGGCTGCATGCGACGGCTGAAGAGCTTGGCCCACTCGAGCACGTAGTTGTCGGGGACGTGGGTCAGCGTGACGCTCACACCGTCGCCTTGAAGGCTCATGATGTCCACCTTCGCGGCCTTGGCTTCGATGGCGCCGGGCTGATCGAAGCCATGCGCCTGGGGCGTGGCTACGCCGCAGGCTGCGTCTTCCATACGGGCGTCGGTCACGCTCAAGGTTCCATTGCAGCGAACGCTAAGGTCCAGCGGGTTGGCGGGCAGGAAGTCTGCGCGGCGCAGGTCGTTCACGGTGACGTGGGCGCGGACGGTGGCGTGGCCGAGACCGCCGGTCAGGGCGACGTCGATGTGCAGCGTGCCGCGCCACTCGGCGTCCTGACCGGTGATAATACGGCTGGCCTCGCCCAGGGGAGCGTCGCGCCAGCTCATCTGCAGGTCGATGGGCACACCGGCCAGCGTCGGAGCACGCTGCACGGAGCCTTCAACGCGGAGCATGCCGGGATCGGAGATGGTGGTATCGGTGCGAGCAGGCTTGGCTTCGAGACGGATACGCCACTGTTGCGCTGAGGGCAGCCAGAGGGCGAAGTCGGCTTCGGTGAGGGAGAAGGGCATCTTCTCGTTGCCGATCTTCAGGTTCACCCGGGCGTTGGTGGCCTCGATATAGGGGAAGCGGGGTTCGGCGCCTGCTCTGGGCTGCGAGGTGGGCGCGGCGTCCAGCTGGGAAGCGTGCATCAGCAGGTTTTCAAGGTTCCACTTGCCGTCGCTGTCGCGGACGAGGTTGAGGCTCGGATCGACGAAGCGGATGCGGGAGAACTCCACCTGCCGCCGCCACAGCGAGCTGGGGCGCAACGTGGCCTCGACGGTGTTGGCGCGGATGATGGGCTCGGCGCCGAAGTGCGGGTCTTCGCTGACGACGAGGTTCTCGAGCGTGAAGCCGGGCATGGGCAGCAGGTGCAGGGAGACGCGGTCCAGGTGCACGGGGCGGCCGAGGCTTTGGCTGATGCTGGCCACGATGCGCCGCTGGTAGCGGTTCACGTTCAGCATTGGCGGGGTGAGGCTCAGCAGCGCGAGCAGGATGACTAATCCCAGCAGCGCAAGCCAATGCCAGCGCCGGGGGCGTGTTCCCCTGGCGAGCTCTTCGTCAAGGCCGGGATCGATGCTTCCCCAGGCAGACATTGCTCTACCGCACCACGTGTAAGGTTCGCTTCCAGCGGGTCTGGTCGAAGATGTGAATCACGACATGCGCCATGAAGCTGAGGCGGTCGGCCATGTCGGTCTTGTTCTCCTGGTCCGCCGGGGTCTGGAAGGACCAGTAGACGAAGAGCGGGCGGCCCATGATGTTCTCCACCGGAACGAAGCCCCAGTAGCGACTGTCCAGCGACTCGGTGCGGTTGTCGCCCATGGCAAAGACCTTGCCGGGAGGGACGACGAGCTCGCCGTTGACGATGTGGGTGGGCAGGTCCTCATGCCACACCGCGGTCAGCTGCTGGCCATAGTCCGGAGTGATCGCAGGGAAGTCGTCACGATAGGGGATGTAGCCATCCTGCGAGCCGGGCTGCGCGTCGTCCGGCATGCGTGCGAAGGGCTCGTTGACCTTGACGCCATTGATGAAGACGTGGCCATGCTCGAGGTGAATGCGATCGCCGGCGATGGCCATGGCGCGCTTGACCAGGATGAGGTCGGGCTGCTCGGGATTGGGCTTGAAGAAGACGATGATGTCGCCACGCTGTACGGGGCGGTAGTGCACGAAGGGCGCCCAGTGTGTGGGCGGAGCGAGCGTCTCGCGGTCGACGACGACGTGGTCGCCGATGAGCAGCGTGCTCTCCATGGAGCCGGAGGGGATGACGAAGTTCTGGAAGACGAAGCCCATGACCCAGAGGCCGATGGCGAGCACGAAGGCGATCGATGCGATGGCCTCGAGTGGGGTCTCGCTCTGGAGCTCCGCCTCATAGGCGGGGGTCGTCTCAGGCACTGGCGTCGAGTTCGCAGGGGCCGGGTTCATGGGGGTGGTGCTCACAGTCGTTCCAATCTCCTGGCAGGTCCGCGCCGGGCGCGAATCTGGCTCGCCTCAGTGTAACCGCTGGGTAGGAAGGGTGGGACCCGAGATTCGAGATGCGAGAGACGAGATGCGATTGCGGCGGCTGGAATGGGCTGTTGCTAACGCAGGACGCGGGCGGAGCGGAAGCCATCGCCGATGGCCTTGCCCAGGCGGTGCAGCGTGGAGTCCTGGACGGGCGGCGTTGGCTCCAGTTGCTGGGCTTCCGCGGTCTGTCCTCGTTGCCAGGAGGTGGAGAAGTAGACGACCAGCGGGCGGCCGACCATGTTGGCCTGCGGAACGAAGCCCCAGTAGCGGCTGTCCTCGCTGTTGTTGCGGTTGTCGCCGAGGACGAAGTAGTCGTTGGCGGGGACGACGACGTCCTGGCCCACAATCGACCGGCGGAGCGTCAGCCACCAGTGCTCGTCCACGTCGGGATCGGCCTCGCGGAGGTTGGGGAAGTCGTCGCGGAAGAGGTCCGCGCGGGAGGGGCGATAGAAGGCGTAGCTCTCCGCGAGGAGCTGGCCGTTGACGAGCACGCGGCCATTGCGCAGGCGGATGCGGTCGCCGGGCAGGCCGATGACGCGCTTCACGAGGTGGCGCGTGGGGTCGGGAGGGAAGAAGAAGACGGCGAGATCGCCGTGATGGACCTGCACGGGCGGAAGCAGGACATGGCCGAGCCTGCCTTCGTCGGCGAAGGCGCGCTTGTCGACGAGAAGGAAGTCGCCGACCTTGAGGGTGGGCTCCATGGAGGCCGAAGGGATGCGGAAGGGCTGAACGAGGAAGGTGAGCAGGAAGATGGCGATGACCAGCATCTCGGCCAGCGAGCGCACCATTGCGACCGGACCGTAGTGCGGGCCGGATCTCATGCTGCGCCTCGGGCGGCTTCGACCTCGGCGGGGGCAAGATCCGTTGGATCCAGGACCTGGAGCGCCAGCGCGGCGGCACGCTGCTGCGCTTCTTTCTTGCTGGGGCCCTCGCCTGTCGAGAGCACGCGTACGCCGTCGTCGGACTCGAGGTGCGCTTCCACGGCGAAGCGTTTCTGGTGCGCGGGGCCGGTCTCTCCGGTGTCCACGTAGCGCAGCTTGCCGACCCCGGCGGCCTGCACGCGTTCCTGCAGCAGGGTCTTGTGGTCGCGGAGGGCGCGGCCTTCGCCGGACTGCTCCAGCTCGTGGTGCAGGTTGGCGCGCTCGGGGCCGAGCAGGTAGCGCTCGACGATGCGGCGCACAGGGCCAAAGCCCGCCGTGGCGGCGTAGGGGCTGCCGGGCTCGCGCGCGTCGAGATAGACCGCGGCGATGACGGCCTCGGCTGCGTTGGCCAGCACGGTGGGCTTGCGGCGGATGCCATTGAGCTCGGCGCTGCGGCCGAGCAGGAGGTGCTCGCCCAGGTTGAGCTGTTCGCCCATCTCGGCCATGCGCTTGCGGCTGACGAGGCTGGCGCGGAGGCGGGTCAGGTCGCCCTCACCGCACTGCTGAAACTCGGCAAAGAGCGCCTCGGTGACCAGGAGGCCGAGGACGGCGTCGCCGAGGAACTCGAGCTGTTCGTTGTCGGTGCCGGGGGCGTTGCGCGGCTCACGCCAGCCGTTGGTCTGCTGGATGGCGAGCTGCTGGGCCGCGAGTGTCGCGGAGGTCTGCCCGCCTTCGTAGGGGAAGGAGCGATGCGTGAGGGCGAGCTCCAGGAGCTCCGGCCGGCGGAAGCTGTACTCCAGCAGCGCCTCGAGCTCTGCCCATTGCGAGGGCATGGGCGAGGGTTCCGGGGTCGGCTTCGGCTCAGCTTCGGCTTTGCGCTTGCGGGTGGTCATCGCGGTCCACCTTCTACTTTACGCGCGGTGCTTGGTGGCTGCAGAGGCCTCCCGATTGTGCGGAGTCCGGACCTGCAGGCCTAGTGGGGCGTGGTGCTCGAAGGAGGTTTGGTCTGCAGCGGAGGATCGGGTTGGTAGGAATCCTTCTCTTTCTTGCCGGTGGGATCAAAGTCCTTGTCGTCATCGGACGCCGCGGGCTGGGCGCGCTGGGGGAGCTTGTATGGCTTGGCGATCCCGGCTTCGGCGGCGGCCTTGGTGTCGGGGCGGCTATCGCGAGTGGCGAGCGCGGCCTTGTACTCGGCTACGGCCTTGGCTCGCTCTGGAGGATTCACCGCGGCGTCATACAGGCGGCCCATGTAGATGTGACTCCATGCCATGGTGCGCGGATCGGGTGCGGTGGACGCGCGGCTCAGCTCCAGCGTGTGCTGGAAGCCCTCGAGCGCGCGCTCCGGGTCTCCCTGCATCAGCTCGATGCGGGCCAGCAAGTACTGGGCGTGAGCGTGGTCGCCCTTGGGGTCGGACATAGCTCTGTCGGCGAGGTCGCCGGCGTCGGTCAGCTTGCCCTGCATCAGGAGGATCTCCGCGCGGTCCATCGCGGTGAGCTGGCGGGCCTGTGGCGGGGAGGGATGAAGGGGATCGGGGGGGACGGTTTTGACGAAGAGGATCTGCTGGGCGTGGTGGAGCTCGCGCTGCACGTCCATGCCATAGATCATCGGCGCCATCTCGTCGCGCAGGCCGCCGCCCATGTGCGTGAGCTGATCGTAGAAGTACTGGGTCAGCACCCAGCCCTGGGCTTCGTCGGTGTCGATCAGCCGGAGCCGGGCGAGGTCGTTGGCCTTGTCCCAGGCGGCTTTTTCGGCGTCGTACTGGTCCATGTCGGTGCGTTGACGCGCGACGCGCGGCTTCACAGGCCTGCCCGGCACCTCGTACAGGTGAGCCTCAATGGCCTTGATGATGCACTCGGTCAGCAGGGCGGGAGCGTCGGACTTGTAGAAGAACTCCAGCGGGGCATCCTGCACGCCGCGCAGGATGGGCTGGATGCGCTCCATTGCGGAGCCGCGGCTGTAGACCAGCGGCTCGACGACGTAGTGCAGGTAGATGTGGCGGATCTCGTCCATGCGAACGGGATCGCCCGCGGAGTTGTCGGGCGACATCTCGACGATGTAGTCGGTGCCGTAGATGCGTGCGTTGGTGATCTCGGGCGCGAGCATGGGCTCCAGCAACACGAGGAAGCGGCGGCCGTCGTAGGTCGAGACCGGCTGGTGCAGGTAGACGTTGGTGTCGAGGACCATCTGTGCCATGGGGTCGTGGACGCGCGCGATCAGCGCCTCGTACTCGGGGCGATGGCGGATCCAGAGCAGATGCAGATTGATGTCTTCGGCGAACTGCCGCAGCTTCGGCAGGACGTTGATGACAGCGGCAGCCTGAGGCGGGAGCTGTGTCTCGTCGGCATTGGGCAGAAGTTCGGGCGGCGGCGAGAGATACAACGCCAGCGAGACATACTGGCCGACGTTGAGGCCGGAGTCGTTCTGGCGATGCTGCTGGATGTACTGGCAGAGGCCGTCGCGGCTGTTGCGCGCGGCTTCGGATTCCTCGAGCTCCTGATTCAGCTCGGCGCGAATCTTCGCTCGCAGGGGCAGAGACTGGGCGAGGCCCTGGTCGTAGCCGCATACGTTCAGCGCGACCGCCATGTCGAAGAGTGGCTCATTGGTCTCCAGCGTGACGGCCGAGCTTCCGGGCTGAATCTGCGCGGCGCGGGGACGGGCTACGGGATTCGTCTGGTCGGCGGCACGCTCGCCGGGCGGCGCCGAGGAGCTGATGCCTTCCTGCTGCCCCGAAGAGCTCGACGAAGACGAGGAACTCGATGGATTCTGCTGGTTGTCCAGCGTGGCCGTCGGAGGCTCTGCGGTAGTGGGCATCTGCGCGGATGTGGCTAGCGCAAGACTCAGCAGCGAACTGGCAGAGAGCAGGGAGACGGCGAGGCGCGCCGGGAACAAGAGAGGCCTGCGGGGCGAGATCGCGGAGGGAAGCAAGCGGGACACAGTACAGGTGTGACGCACCCGATCAGTGTATGGGAAGCAGCACGTCGTTGGCTGCCGGAGGAGCTAGCCGGTGACGGAGACGCCGGAGTAGGTGACCACGACGTGGCCCTTGACCGGAACGCCGAACAGCGTCGCGGGCTGGAAGACACTGGTGAGCAGGTTGCGCTCCACCTGGACCTCCGTGCCTTGATCCGTGGGGCCGGCAACGATGGAGTAGTCATATACGCGGCCGTGAGCGTCCACCATGGCGTCGACGACCACGGGAACGTCGTGGCGTGTTTCCACCGGGGTGGGAGGCACCTGCGAGTACAAGTATCTCGGCTGCACCAGGTGCGCCATGTTGGCGTCATCAGCCAGAACCGCGTTGGAGAGACCCAGGACGGAGATGGCGCCGCCAAGAAGGATCACAGTCGCAGAAAGGCCGCCCGCGAAGCGCAGGGCGAGCGGAGCCAGCTGGCGGTCCCAGGCGAGCACCAGGCGCTTGCGCAGGGGAAGATGCGTACCGCGGTCGCGCTCCAGCACGAGGGTATCGCGGAGGTCCTGTTGCAGTCTCTCCGGCATTTTGACCGAACCGACCGCAGCCAGCGCCTGCTGCACCGTCAAGAGCTCGTCGAACTCACGGGCGCAGGGGGTGCATTCCTCGAGATGGCCGGCGATCGCCGCCATCTCCACGCCCGAGGTCGTGCCGTCCAGGTACTGGTCGAATTCGGCCCGGACAGCGAGGCACGCCGCGTTTACCGCGCCGTCTTCGCTCCATCCGTTGTAACTTGCCTGGTTCACCACGTTCCTGCCTTCTGCATAGATGTCGCACGACGGGGAGAAGTCGCTGTGGAATTGTCTTTGGAAAGATCCTTCGGAGGCATCAAGGCGGCCTTCAAGGCGACCCGACCACGCGTCAGCCGGCTCTTCACCGTGCCGAGATTCACCTGCAGCATCTCTGCGATCTCTTCATAGCCGAAGCCCTCGATCTCGCGCAATACCACGACCGTTCGGTAGGTCTCCGGAAGGGTCTGCAGGGCAGCTTCGACGCGCTCGCGCAGCTGCTTACGGACGGCATTGTCGAGGGGCGAAGCGTCGCTCGCGGCCAGCAGGTCAGCGAGGCAGAAGGTTTCGCCTTCGGCGTTCTCCTGGGGTGTATCGACACTCAGTTCGCGGCGACGATGGCGTCCCCACCAGCGGCGCTGGTTGCTGGCCTCGTGCAGCGCGATGCGATAGATCCAGGTGCGGAGGCTCGCGTCGCCGTGGAAGCTGGCGATGTTGCGGAAGACCTTGACGAATACTTCCTGCGTCACATCGGCAGCGTCGGAGGGATCGCGGAGACTGCGGGCGATGAGGGAGTAGACCGAGTGGCTGTACTGCGCGATGAGCAGCGCAAAGGCCTGCTCGGAGCCAGCCTTCAGCTCCTCGACGAGGCCCTGCTCTTCCGCTCGGATTCCAATCGCGCTTGCCAGATCGCTCATCGCGTCCTCGCCCGGTTGTCACGACGCCCTGCCCGCAGCGTCGTCCCACAAAGGGGGTGACGCTTAACTTAGGGCCACAATGCGACCGCTGTCCAGCGACCGCCGGTTTCGTCCTTTGCTGGTACTCACAAAACTGCACAGAAAATGGTGCGTCGCCGGCGACGGGGTGCTCGCTCACCCGTACCCTTAGACACCGGGAATCAGTGTTTTGTTCCCGATTATCGCGCAGATCAGCGAGAGAGCAACTGCTGGAGAAGGATTCGCGCTTAGGCGGGACATCCCAAAATTGTTCTGGTCCACGATGTACCGTGGGGAGACATGACGTCCGCTTCTCATCTTCTTCGCTGGCTGGTTGCAGGAGTGGTTGCGTTCGCACCGCTGGCAGGCTCAGCCCAGGTCCCAGTTGCGTCTTATCGCGTTGTCGCAACCTTTCCGCACTCGATCACAAGCTATACCGAAGGCTTCTTCTACCTGGACGGCCTCTTCTACGAAGGCACCGGGATGAAAGGCCACTCCGAAATCCTGGTGAGCGTTCCCGAGACCGGCGAGGTGAAGACGCGCACGGGAATCGCTCCGCAATACTTCGGCGAGGGCATCGTCGACTTCGGTACCAACCTCTACGAGTGGACCTGGCAGTCGCACATCGGCTGGGTCTACGACCGGCGTTCGATGAAACCGTTGCGCTCGTTCACCTACGCTGGGCAGGGTTGGGGAATGACCCACGACAGCGCAAACCTTATCACTAGCGATGGCAGCCCCACGCTGCGCTTTCGCAACCCGCTGACGTTTGCGGAGGTCCGCAACATCACCGTCCGCGATGTCGGCGGCCGGCCCGTGGAGATGCTCAACGAGCTCGAGTTCGTGAAGGGCGAGATCTATGCCAACGTTTGGCATACGGACCGGGTCGCGCGGATTTCCCCGAAAGATGGCCGGGTGCTGGGCTGGATCGACCTCACGGGCCTCGAGCCCGACGCGGAGAAACGCGATCCGGAAGCCGTGCTCAACGGGATCGCGTATGACGCGAAGGAAGACCGGCTCTTTGTGACGGGCAAGCTGTGGCGGCGTATCTATGAGATCAAGGTGCTCCCGGGACGGATATTGTGAGGCAGGCGTGGGCATAGGACCACAACTGGTGGTTCTCTTACCTCTCACGGTTCGTGACAACTGGACGAAAGCGCTCGCTGCGAAATCGAGGCGCCTTCATCTCTGGTCGCGCGCCTCTGTTTGACTTGCAGCGCCCCAGCAGCGACAATGAACAAGTCCTTACCCCGAGTGGGCCTGTGGCGCAGCTGGGAGCGCGCTTCCATGGCATGGAAGAGGTCATCGGTTCGATCCCGATCAGGTCCACCAATTCATTCAACAACTTACGGCGTCTGCCGAAAATTCTCAAAGGTCCCAAAAGGTCCAATAAGAGAATGCCGTCACTTTTCACCGACTTCCTCCCTTAACATTCCCACCACCCTCGACTGCGCCTGACGCTTGGCCGGAGTGACCGCCTGGGCGTATACCTCGAGCGTCATCTTAATCGTGGCGTGCCGGAGAAGCTCCTGCACCACCTTGATGTCCTCGCCGTTGCCCTTGAGCAGGGTGGAGAAGGTCCGCCGGAAGGTGTGCCATCCGACGTGCTTCAGGATCTTCGCCCGCTTGACGGCGGGACGGATCTGCCGCTTCAGGAGTGAATCGGGGCTGTAGGGCTGCTTTCCTCGCATGCGCGTGCTGGCGAAGACCCAGTCCTCCGGCTGGTTATAAGGAGTCGCCCGTCTCCATGTCAGTAGCTCCTCCGCGATCCAGGGATCGAGAGGAACCGGCTTGCGCGAGATCTCCGTCTTGCAGCGGCCCACCACCTGACGGTAGATGGACCGGGTGACGGCAAGCTCCAACTGCTCGAAATCGACGTCGAGCCACTTGAGAGCCATCAGTTCGCTGCGGCGAAGCCCGGTGACGGAATCAAGCAAAACCATCACGCGCTCCCGATGCGACAACTGATCGAAGAGCTGACGGAGTTCTCCAGCCTCGAGGATGTCCGGGGTCTGCATCCGCTTCGCGCTCTGCCGCACCATCGTGATCGGGTTGCTGCCCAGAGGCATCAACTCGTGACGGATGGCGTGATTGAAGAGAACGCTCATAACGGATCGAATCTTCGCTTTGCTCCCGCGCGACAGCTTGTCCTTACTCTTGCCGGTACGCTTTAGCTTACGAAGCCACTTCTCCACCTGCGTGGTTCGCACTTTACGCATCTCGACGTCGCCCCACTTCGGAAGAATGTAAGTATCGAGTATGTCGGTATAGGTCGTCCGAGTAGCATAGGAGCGACCTTCCTCCTCTTCCTCGTCCTTTTCGATCGGACCGAGTTCGTGCTGCTTAAAGTGAGCAATGAGAGCACCCACCGTAATCGGCTGATTTGCCGTTTCCGGCTGCTCTTCGTTAATGGTGATGCGTAAAGCTTCCACGGCCTTCATGGCGCTGGTCTCGGTCGGATACTCTTTCACCGATCCCAGAGTCTTCGTCCGGCGTACTCGCTTTCCGCTGGAGTCCATATCCCACCAGCGAAACGCCCAGCAATCCGGGCCGTGCTTCCGCTTCACGCGGCTTAACATCCCTTGTTGATACCGTGTCCGTCGAAACATTAGTTCCTCCCGTTTCGCGTGGCACGGACCGCTGGGTGTAATGGTGCCATATTCTCATCGCCGGAGTCCGTCTTTTCCTGCATCATTTCGCGGACGCAGGATTCGAGGACAGAGGCCCGGAACCTCCACAACTTGCCGAATTTCAGCCCCGGTATCTCCCCGCGCCGTGCCCTCCGTTTCACCGTCTCCGGATGCACCTGCATCAACTCCGCCACTTGCTGGCTGTCCAGCAAGGGTTCGAACTCCTCTTTCCCATTCTTCAGATCAGTCATGTCGTCTCGCATTTCCACTCTCCAACCGGCACAAGCCTCATAAACGCGAACTCAATCCGTGAGCCAGATTGCGGAAAGTCGCGTCCGGTTGCGCCGATAGACCGACGATAGGGCGAAATTCGAGGGCGGATTATTACCTTTTTCCACGCATTATTCCATCCAGAGCAATAATCCAGAGACACACTTCGTCGCGTTTCAGCCACAATCGCGCCGACCATAGATTGCTTCGATACTCCCGATGCGCGATGATGCCAGATAATGAGCAGCGCACCCATCAACCCGCCAGGTGGCACACATATCCCTCCGTTCTGGCGCGATGAGGATGACTGGATCGCACTCATAGAGTTCCTGCCGCAGCATGATGGAGAAGATCGCGCTCGAGCAACGGAAGCGATTGGGTACATGCTGGCGTATGCCCAGATGACCGATACACGCATGCTCGCGCTTGTCGGCGATCCCGCAGCTGACGCTTATCAATTGCTGTTCTCCTTCAATTCGCCGAACAACAAAGAGGACTTCCTCCGCCTGCTAATGTCCAACGAGGAAACCCGCTGCGAAGACTTCGAGATCATGATTCCGCCCCAAGAAGAGATCGACGTTGCGCAACCCATATCGAAGGTTCTGCCGATGGACGTTTTTCAGCGAGTCACGCTCATTGCGGCTGCTTTGATAGGCGGGCAGGCCGGATTGGTTCAGTAGCTCGCTGCAGATTCGCATCACTCGTCGATGATGCCTTGTCTCGAAGCGACCCTCGCTCCTCTGCCGTGATTGCCAAGCAACAGAACTCCTGGTTCCAGCGCTCTGTGCATCGCCCGGACACTGCGTCGGGCCTTAACCGCCGCCCGGCGGACTGCGCGTGTTCTGCTTCGCACTACGTGCGCCCTGCGGGTTTCGGCTTTCAGAAAATCTTTGTGCAACGAACGCAAAAAGATTTCCCGAACCTTCCGACAATGCACACGCTTGCCTTGGGAGGCGGGCCCCTCGCATCGCTTCGCGTGGTGTGTCCCGGTCGCCTTCAGAGACTTGGGAACAAAGGAGATTCAGAGATGGCAACCACCTCAGTAGCAATCGCACAGCAGAGCAGCTTCACCAACCAGATTCTTCACGGCGACTGCATTCAAGTGATGCGTCAGATGCCTGCGAACAGTGTCGATTTCATCCTCACCGATCCACCGTATCTGGTGAACTACCGCGACCGCGATGGTCGCACGATTCAGAACGATGCCGATGACACCTGGCTCAAACCCGCGATGGCAGAAGCGTATCGCGTACTCAAGCAAAACCGCGTAGCGATTATGTTCTACGGATGGACGAAGGTCGATGCGTTCTTCGAAGCATGGCGCAGCGCGGGTTTTCAGCCTGTCGGACACATTGTGTTTCGCAAGAGCTACAGCTCGAAGAGCAGGTTCCTCCGCTATCAGCATGAGCAGGCATTCCTGCTAGCAAAGGGCAGGCCGCCCCTACCAAAACAGCCGCTCGGCGACGTGATGGAGATGCCCTACAGCGGCAACAAGCTCCATCCCACGCAGAAACCGATAGCAGCACTGGCGCCATTAATCCGCAGCTTCACTCTTCAAAGCGAGACTGTCCTCGATCCGTTCGCGGGAAGCGGGAGTACATGCGCAGCCTCATTGCTGACGGGTCGCAGCTATATCGGCGTGGAGATGGACGACGCTTACTTCGAGCAGGCCAGCAGCCGCTTGCAGAGAGTTCACCAGAGGATCGCTCAAAAGCGATCTTCTGGTCCGGGCATTCCCACGCAAGTGTGATGTTATCCGCGTACGTGCCACGCCTCAAGGCGAGCTTGCGCTCTGAGTCGTGATGAGTGCGGCCTTGACCCGCAACGCGCCCGCGATTCTTTGCTGGTCATGGTGGGAATGCCATGCTCTGCGCCTTCGCGGCGCAAGTTCAAACAACCTCTATGGACGATCCCGCCTGTATGTTCCAGGCGCTCCGGATTATTGCTCTGGATGGAATAATCCGTCCGAAAAGGTAATAATCGCCCCCTCCTTTTTCGCCTACCTTCGCTCCAGACATTGCAACGGGGAGTGCCCTTCACCCACCGCAATTGAAAGGAGCACATGGACACACGTATTCATTCCAAGCGCCTGCGCCATCGCCTTACAGCGGTGCGCGCGCACTGGCGGAGGTGGCTCACACCTTCGCTGATCTTCCTGACGGCACTGCCCTTGTACGCACAATCGACAGGCAGCGATCCGTGGGACAACGCAGTCAACGTCCTCAAAACCGCCTTTACCGGCACGATTGCGACCGGGCTCTCCTTGGTTGCCATTGTTGTCGGCGGACTGATGTTCGCTTACGGCGAGGGTCAGTCGAAGAAAACCCTTGCCGGCATCGTCTTCGGAGTCGGCATGGCCATCGGCGCCGTGAACTTCATGGCATGGCTCTTTCCGAGCTAGGAAGGGAGGTGATCCTTTGTCTCTGTCAGCGGAACGTCGTGCCAACAAAGTCTTCAAGGCCATGAACCGGCCGCTGACTGTCCTGGGAGCAGAGCGGCGATTGTTCTTCGTCGCTCTGATCTCGGGAGGAGCGATCTTCTCCCTGCTTCATTCCTTGCTCGGCGGAATCGGGCTGTTCATCGTGGGCGTCATTGTCGCCCGCATTGCAACAAAGCACGACGTTGAGATCCTGCGCGTGCTCTTCAACTCCAGTAAGTTTCGCCGCCGCTACGACCCCATGAAAGCAGATGAAACAGAGATAGGCATCGCGAGGCGCCATGCACAAGATTGAGCACATCACGAAGGATTGGAAGGAAGCAGGCTCATTCGCCGCGCAGATCAACCTGTACGGCTTCTGGGACGAGCACAGCTTCCTGACCAAATCGGGCGACCTTGGTTCGGTGCTCAAGATCGGCGGCATCGATTGCGAGAGCCTCGATCATGCCGGTCTCGACTATGCGGTGAAGCGGCTCGAAGCCGCCTTACGTTCGGTCGATGACAAATGCCGCCTGTATCAAATTCTGTTCAAACGCAATCGGCCTCTCATTCCTCACGCCGAGTACGATAACCCGCTTGTTCGCGCCGCCGTCGAGCAGCGCAGCGCGTTTCTACAATCGAAGGCCGATCGGCTCTATTGCATAGAGATCTTCTGGATTGTCATGGTGGACGGCAGCTACCAGAAGTCCGGCCTGCTCCATGCTCTGTCGCAACTCCCGAAGAACCCGCGCGCGTCGCTGCGCGACCTGAACGCTCTGTTCTCAAGCAATAAGGAGCGGACACTGCTCTACGAACAGATCGAACGCGACCGGCTTCGACTTCAGCAGAAGGTGAACAGTTTGAGTGGACAGCTAAGCGACCTCATGCAGGTCGGGCTGCCAGGGGCGGAGGAGACGTTTCGTATATTGCGCCGTCTCGTGAATCTCCGCCCCACCAAGATAGATGACGCTCCGCTTTGCGATGCGCGTCATCTCGATTGGCAGGTGTGCGACTCGGAGCTCGAAGCTCATCGCGGCTACCTGCGCTTGGACGACGATTATCTGCGTGTACTCACACTCAAGGAGCTGCCGAGCGAGACGCGGCCCCTGCTGTTGCAGGGACTCTTCGATGTGCCGGCCAACTTCCATGTTGTGACGGAGTGGCACCCGGTCACCAATGAGAAGGCGAGGAAGGAGATTGCATCCCGCCGACGGCACTATCACAACTCGAAGACCAGCTTTGTATCGAACCTTCAGGACCGCCAGAACACCGGCAACCAGGACAACCTTGTCGACGACTCGAAAGCCGC